>NZ_JACEQV010000035.1:0-38900 GCF_015356275.1 Pseudoalteromonas sp. PPB1
CAGTTGGTTAGAGCACCACCTTGACATGGTGGGGGTCGGTGGTTCGAATCCACTCGGTCGTACCAATTTAATCTTTCTTGGTTAATTTTAACGTCGCCTACTATTGCAAACCGTAGCTCAGTTGTTTAGAGCACCACCACTCTCTATGACCCGGTCCAGTGGTCAGTGGTTCAGAACCTCTCGGTCGTACCAATTATTCCCTCTTAGTTAATTTTTAACGTGCCTACTATTGTACCACCGTAGCTCAGTCGGTTAGAGCACCACCACTCTCTACAACCCGGTCCAGTGGTCAGTGATTCAGATCCACTCGGTCGTACCAATTATTCCCTCTTGTTAATTTTTAACGTGCCTACTATTGTACCACCGTAGCTCAGTTGATTAGAGCACCAACACTCTCTATGACCCGGTCCAGTGGTCAGTGATTCAGATCCACTCGGTCGTACCAATTAATCTTTCTCGGTTAATTTTCAAAGCGTCTACTATTGTAGGACCGTAGCTCAGTTGATTAGAGCACCACCACACTCTATTACCCGGTCCAGCAGTCAATGGTTCGAATCAGCTCGACCCGACCAACTTCTCATATTTCCTTACTCCTTCACATATAAACAATCACACGACATTAAATCACGCCCTTCTTAATCAGCATCCTTTAAGCCTGTATATTGTCGCAATCGCAAAAGTCGTACTACCTTTTAAATTCAACTGCTTCTGAGTCTGCTGGTTTCGACTGACCTTTACGTCACTCTATATCGCAGCGGCCTATCTCATAGTTGTCATAACCGTTCGCTATCATGACACGTTATCAATTCTAATTGGTCTTGGCACACCTCAGTTTGCCCTGGCCATAGAATTTGCTATACATTAAATAGATTATCACTCACTAAGGAAGGCCATGTCTGGCAGGTTAAGTTTGACTCTTTTACTCATGCTGATGACGAGCCTGTTCAGTAGTTTGGGATATACCAGTCAAAAACCACAACAATCGTTGACCATTGCCATCGGATTGGAAAATTACGACTTTAAGCCCCTGTTTGCCGAATTCACCAGAAAAACGGGTATCCAAGTTAAGGTAGTTGAATTTGAAAATAACACACTCAAATCGGAATTATTGCTCCGTGCCAGTAATAATGCGTTGCCGGACGGCATCATAGTTCCTGCGGATTACATGGGACTGACAGCACTCAACTTATCCGAAGTGCCTGAGAACTGGCTGTCCACACACCTGATAGAACAAGTAAAATCCAACATCAAAGCCAACGGCACGACACTTGGCGTACCTATTGTTTTTGGCAATCACCTGATGCTGTATTACAACAGGACGCTGGTGAGCCAACCTGCTAAAAGCTGGCAACAACTCCGCGCACAGCAGCAAGCCCAGGGGGTTGAGATAAGCTGGAATTATTACGAGATGTACTGGTTTAGGGCATTTCTGGGCACCTTTGGTACGCCACTGATTTTGAATGGTCATGTGAACCTGGACACACCAGCGATGATTCGCGCTCTGCGTTGGTATAAGTCGCTCAAAGAAGAAAACTGGCTTGACGTAGAGTGTAACTACGAATGCACGGTTAATCGATTTTTGGCTGGCGAAGTTGCCTATACCATCAATGGCTCCTGGATGTTCCAGCGCTTCTCCGAGCATTTTGCGGACAAATTAGGGGTCGCACAATTGCCCAGCCTGGGTGATGCACCTATGCGCTCCTACTTTTCATCACATGTCATGGCCTTTCCCAATAATGCCCTGTCGGGCCCCAAAAGTGCAGAACTTAAACGCTTATCTGAATTCTTACAATCCCTACCGGTACAAACCAACTTTTGGTCGTCAATTAATGCTCTACCTGTCGATAAGCGCGCATTAGACACGTTAAAAATACAAGGCATTACCCAGGTTGAGGCGCTTATCACAACACTGGAATACACAGAGCCGATGCCCAACGAAGCACAAATGGCTTTTGTGTGGGAAGCCATGTTGAAAGGCCTGACACGCCACCTTGCTGGCGTACTGGATGAGCAACAGGCCGCCCATTTCATGCAACATATCGTAGAAAAGTCGATTAGCTATGAGCAAGAAAAAAAACCTGGTCAGTGAATTACAGCTTAAAGTCGGCACTATGGTCCTGGTCTTGTTAACCATTGCCCTGGCCCATTTCGCCTATAGCGCCTGGACACAAGCCAATAAAATCGCATCAGATACCGTTGCACAACGCGCAACCAGCCTGTCTTTGGACATAAAAAACAGACTGGCCGAACTGACATTTCAGGTCGCACACTACAGCGACCACCGGATCCTGGCAGAGTTGCCTTTAAACCTTTTGTACACACAATACGCGCTTAAGGAGATCCGAGAGCTGGTATCCAAATCTCCATTGGTCAAAAGTGTGATGATCAGTGATGGCTCTCCTTACATTGTTGAGGGTTACCCCCTTTATACCTTGCACTGGGCGACTCCTTCTATCATTGAACATACCACCTCTGTTATTAACGAAAGTGCACGCGAGTTGATGGTAAGAAAGCTATTGATCAGCAACGCAGAGCTCAACGTTAAATCGGCCCACGAAGGAACACTGTTTATTGCCGTGCCGTTACGGCAGACCTTACCCTCTCTCATCGACCCATTTCGTTATACCGGCGTGCTGTACTTTGAATTGGATGTTAGTCAGTTGGCGATTGAACTGGCTGACTATGAATCACTGACAACCTTTTCAGATCAGCAAATGTGGTTTCATAAAGGGCATGATGTCGACGCAGGACTCAATGCAACCTACCCCATTTATGAACGTGATACAGAAGGCCTGAATTTATCGCTATCGCTGTCCCATCAGCACAGCGCTTATACTCAGGAAATCCTGTACGCTATCATCAGAAGCGCAATGCTGGCATTAGGCGTGTTGATCATACTTTTCTGGTACCTCGCCTACGTCAGCCGTAAAGTCACGACTCCCATGAAGCAGCTTGAAAAATACTGCATGTCTCTGACATCAGGTAACTATGAGCAGAATAATGCAAACCTCGAATATGAAGAGCTAAAAACACTGCAAAAGACCCTTAACAAGCTGGTCGACACCGTCAATACACAGGTCACACAACTTAAGCAGGAGAAAGTGCGAGCCGAGCAATCGGAGCTGGCCAAAGCACAATTTCTTGCCACCATGAGCCACGAGATTCGCACCCCAATGAATGCGATTCTGGGCGTTTTTCAGCTTCTGAGACAAGAGGATCTTCGTGTGCAAGAACGCTCCCTGATTGAACAAGGCTATACCTCTTCACAAACCTTACTCGGCCTGGTGAATGACATACTCGACTTTTCTAAAATGGAAGCTGGCAAACTCACACTCGAGGTTCTGGCTGTGGACATTCCGCAGTTATGTCGGGAAGTCATTCAGGAGTACCAACACGTGGCCCGTGACAAACAGGTTGCGCTGAAACTGGACTCACAGTTGCAAGCGCACTTATCAATCAAACTTGCCGACCCTCTGCGGCTAAAACAAATCCTTCGTAACCTGCTATCAAATGCAATCAAGTTCACAGAGCAAGGCCAGGTAACTTTGAGAGTGCAAGGTGACGACAATGGACTCGCGATAGAGGTCTGCGATAGCGGAATTGGTATGACTCACACCCAGCTTTCCAATTTGTTTAAACATTTTCATCAGGCCGACAATTCAACCACTCGAAAATACGGCGGCTCAGGACTGGGACTGGCTATTGTCAAACAGCTAGTGGAGCTCATGCAAGGTGAGGTAAGAGTCACAAGTGTTGCAGGGGATGGCAGTCAGTTTACGGTCACACTCCCGCTGCAAAGTGTTAAAATCGCAACCCAGTCTGCAATCGCAGATAGACAAACACAACCTCAAGTCCCAGATCTGCGCGGTGTTAAGGTACTGCTTGCTGAAGATAACCTGATTAATCAGCAAATATTTTCAGCCATGATGAAAAAGACCAATGCAACACTCATTATGGCGGCTAACGGTAAGCTCGCTATGGAGAGCTTTAATAAAGCTCGACCTGACCTCTTCTTTGTTGATATTCAAATGCCCGTGATGGATGGTATAGAGGTTTGCCAACAGGTAAAAAGCACCGACTATCACAATCCACTCATCGCCATTACAGCCAATGTACTCCCGGAGGATGTCAGCCGTTACCTCTCTCTCGGGTTTGACGACTTCGTTGCTAAACCAATTGATATGCAGGCACTGTTCGATACCATTACCCGAGTATTGGAAAGTGATACTCAATCTGGTGAGGCGACGAAGTCAAACACAATCTAAAGGCAGCTTATTGGCGCACGAGCACTGTGTGAGCGCACAGAGCGTCTAAAAACGGTTACATGGTGCAGGAGGAAAGGCAGTAGCCTGGGTTGTTCAGAAGCCCCAGTGAAGGGGCTTCTGTCCCGAAGTTACGCCAGTTTATCCGATGCAACTTTATATTTTGGATCTTCTATCACATTCACTTCCACCAAATCTGCCGCTTTTGCCAATAACAGCTGACAATCCTGACTGAGGTGGCGTAAATGTAATTTTTTACCGGCTTTAGTGTACTTTTCAGCAAGCGCATCAATGGCTTCAATTGCACTGTGGTCCGCAACTCGGCTATGTTTGAACTCAATGATCACATCAGCCGGATCATTTGCCACATCAAACAACTCAGCAAAATTCTTCACAGAGCCAAAGAATAATGGGCCATGTAACTCATACACTTTTGAGCCCTGCTCATCAATGTAATTGCTGGTATAGATATGTTTAGCGTGCTCCCAGGCGAAAACCAGCGCTGAGACAATCACACCGACACAGACTGCGATAGCAAGGTCGGTCACCACTGTGACACCAGATACCAGGACAATTACAAACGCGTCGCTCTTTGGAATGCGCTTCATCAGGCGGAAGCTGGACCACTCAAAAGTACCCAGTACAACCATAAACATCACACCAACCAAAGCAGCCAGTGGGATCATTTCGATTAGGCTGGCAGCAAACAAGATAAAGGCAAGCAGTAATATGGCAGCGGTGATACCAGACAGACGGCTACGACCACCTGAATTAATGTTGATCATTGACTGACCAATCATTGCACAGCCCCCCATTGCACCGAATACACCACAGGTCATGTTTGCAGCGCCCTGGCCAATACACTCTCTGTTCGAATGGCCACGTGTTTCAGTGATCTCGTCGATCAAGGTCAGGGTCAGTAATGATTCAATCAGACCAATCGCGGCAAGGATCAGTGCATATGGGAAAATAATCGTGAAAGTTTCCCATGTCCACGGCACCTGAGGGATATGGAATTCAGGGAAGCCACCTGCAATAGTAGCATTCACGTTGCCACTCATATCTTTGAGGTAATCCAGAACGTTACGCGTATCCAGGTCGAGTCCAATCACCAAACCAGTAACCACCAGGATTGCTGCCAGGCTTGACGGTACCGCCGTTGTTAGTTTTGGTAGAAAGTGGATGATTGCCATCGTCAGCGCTACCAGACCAGCCATGATATAAAGCTGCTGCCCTTGCATCCACTGTAATGTGCCAGTTCCATCCATCACCTTAAACTGGCCAAGCTGAGCCAGGAAAATCACGATGGCCAGGCCATTTACGAAGCCGAGCATCACCGGGTGCGGTACCATACGAATGAACTTACCAAGCTTAAATACGCCTGCGAGGATCTGTAAGACCCCCATCAGCAACACTGTCGCAAACAGGTATTCGACACCATGTTCAATCACCAGGCTCACCATAACGACGGCAAGCGCACCGGTTGCACCAGATATCATACCTGGACGACCACCAAAAATAGACGTGATCAAGCCCACGATGAACGCGGCGTATAAGCCGACTAATGGGTCGACATGTGCGACAAACGCAAATGCGACAGCTTCAGGTACCAACGCCAGAGCGACGGTCAATCCTGACAGTATGTCGTTCTTAGCAGAGCTGGGCGCTTTGCCTATTAGATTAAACATTTAAATCCCCAAGATTATTACTACGACAGAAAAGCGCTGGATCCTAGCAAAATCCAGCGCTTTTAACAAATGAGATACATTATAGTTGAGTTTCAGGTCTGATGTATGACAATCAGATTGGCAGGGCTGTGGTTCGCTTAACGCACGTCATTGTAACATTTGAATGAACTTCCTGAACATATTCGAGGTTGAGCAGATTATCTCTGACAAATTGCTCATACCCTTCTATACCACGAGAAATAATGCGTAACATAAAGTCCATCGTGCCTGCCATCGTATAGCACTCAGTGACTTCGTCATAACTCATGATTAATTTTTCGAATTCTGCAAGGTTATTACGGCCATGGTTAGATAACTTAACATGAGCATAAACAAGCATATCAAAACCAAGCTGTTTCTCATCCAGCAATGCAACTTTTCCTTTGATATAACCATCTTGCTCGAGTTTGGCAATACGACGCCAACAAGGTGACTGGGACAGCCCTACTTTGTCGGCTATTTCTGCCGTAGATAAACTCGCATCTTGCTGTAACAGCGCTAGTATTTGACGATCAACCTGATTTAATGACATATTTTTCTTAATTTTTAATTAGTTAAATGAATACAGTGCCGATAGACTCAGTTATCAGCCAAACCGCCCGCTCATAAAAGGATTATGTCGCAGCTCATACCCAATCGACGTATCTTCACCATGGCCACTCATTACCCGAGTCGCCTCTGGTAAAGTGAATAGCTGAGTTTCGATAGAACGTTTTAGCAATGCCGCATCCCCCTTTGGAAAATCTGTTCTGCCGACTGAGCCTTTGAACAACACATCACCAACCAATACAGTTGCACTCTGTGGCTCATAAAACACGACATGACCCGGCGTATGTCCGGGACAGTGGCGCACTTCCAATTTCAGCTCGCCAAGTTCAACGCATTCACCGTCTTCAAGCCAGCGCCTGGGAAAGAACGAGGCCTGCGGTGCAAAGCCAAACATCTGCGCTTGCATAGGTAATGCATCAAACCAAAACTTATCTTCGCGCTGTGGCCCGACAATATCAACCCCTAAAGCTTCGGATAACGCCTCACTGGCACCAACATGGTCAAGATGCCCATGCGTAAGCAAAATCATTTCAACTTTAAGGGTGCGTTCCTTTATAACAGACAATATTTTATCAACATCGCCCCCCGGGTCAACCACTGCGCACAGTCCTGTGCCAGGACAACAAATAATCCGACAGTTCTGCATAAATGGTGTGACGGGTATGGTGATTACCTGCATTTATTTTTCCTTAAAGGACATGAGTATCGGATACTTCAGATAAGCCTGATCATAATATGGCGTACGCTGATATAGCCACTCCATTCTCGCTTTTGGATCTTTCGCAAAGGCTTTATCCTCGCTGATTTTTTTATCAAACGCCAGTGCCATTGCCGGATTGTCTTTTAACATTTTCCGGGCGAAAGGTTCAAGCGCATAATTTTCAACGTACTCAGTGCGCTGGAACACGCCAGGGAAATCCCCCCAGGCGAAAAACGAGTCAGGTGCTTGAGGGTGTAGCAAATGGGTTACCAGCTCTCCATTGGCTTGCTGAGTTGACACTCGATACCAGCCCGACAGGCTCAGGGATGTCGACACTGCCTGCTGCTCAAATTCGGCACTAACACGAAAACGTCCTTCAAATGGGGTGTCTGCAAATTGATATGAGGTTATCGCAAGCTGAACCAAATCATCAGCCAATACATCAGTATTCAGCTGCTCAACGGTAACCCCATGGAGTTTAAGCTTTTCCACAGTATTGGTATAAGCAGGCGGAATGTAAAACGCACTGGGCACTTTCACTTTAACCTTTACTTCTTTTTGCCAGTATACGGGGAGTTGCTCATACAACATTGGCTCGCCAAGATATTTGGCTTCCATTTGACCTGATAACGCACTTTTGAAGCGTTTATAGGCAATACCTTTAAATGTGATCAGTGCTGGTTTTTCAGCATAGCTGCGTTCAACAACCAACTCATCCGGCACAAAATGTTTCTCTGTTTCGACCGCTTTAGCTAATGCCTGATGATGCTCAGACAATGCATCAATGACGCCATCAACAAATACATAAGTACCTAGTACTCGTTGTTTATAAGGTTTTAGAGAATGATTCTCTAACAATATGCTCGGCAGTGCCTTAATATCTGCCCAGCCATTTGAAAACCGCGGGCCAGCCACCCAGCCTGCGAGCCCTTTTTTAAAGTCTCGTTTATCCATTACAAACACCAGAGGGCCTGGCTCATGGCCTTGCTGGCGAAGTTTTTCGTCTATCATAGGCGTAAAATGCTGCTCCAGCACTTTAGCAACAGCGGGCGACTCACTGGCAAAGCTGGGATTAAACCCATAGGTAATATCATATTGATAGTCAGCGCCATCCGTCACATGCAAGTCAAGATACATAGCGGGCTGGTATTGATTGATCACTTGCATAACAGCTCGCACACCTGGCGTGTCAAGCTTAGTGTAGTCACGATTGAGGTTCAGATTGAGCCCATTGGTGCGATAACCCATCGTCGCAGGGCCACGCTGATTTATGCGGTTATAGGCACTTCTTCTCTCGTGACCATCGACGTTCAGCACGGGAATAAACAGAATATTAACCTTGTTGAGCACATCACGCCGTTTGCCCGTCGCTATATCGCGTAAAAGCATAAACATAGCATCTTTGCCGTCTATTTCGCCCGCGTGGATCCCAGCCTGGACCAGCAATGTCGGTTTGTTGTTATTTTTCAACATAGCTGGACTGAACTGATTTACCTGAGACGCAATCAACATTTTAATATCGCGGCCTGCATTACTCTTCCCTATCGTAACCGCCTTAAACTGAGTTGGATTCGCCGCGACCAGGCGGTCGATAAATGCCATCGTTTTTGCATAGTCCGGACTTTCCAGACCCTTGCTCAGTTCAAAATCTGTGGTGAGTGGTCCCTGCTCCTGCATCAGGTCGACACTTTTTCCCTGCCAGTCTTGCAGCGGTGGTAAATGACTATTCAGATTTACTGTTGCACTTAGCAAAACAATGCCTAAATTCATAAACAATCTTTATTTTTATCTATCAATATAATGATTATATCAATATTTAAATTAACAACTTACAATGTGCGGTGATTCTACAAAAATTCACAGTTAATCGCGAGCTAACTTTTGGCCCTGCGAAAAAACATGGATAAACACATGACAAAATCGATATTAATCACCGGTTGCTCCTCCGGCATTGGCTATTACTGCGCCAAGGCGCTTCACCTCGCCGGATTTCGCGTAGTGGCGTCGGTGCGCAATCCTGAACACTTGACGCGCTTTGAAGCTGACGACATACCCTGTATTTTGTTGGATCTGGCTGATGAAGCGTCTATCAAAAAGGGATTTGATGAGGCTGTTACGCTGTGCGACGGAAAGCTCGATGCGCTGTTTAACAATGGCGCTTATGGTCAGCCCGGCGCGGTAGAAGACTTACCAACCGAGGTTTTACGCGCACAATTTGAAACCAATTTGTTCGGCTGGCATACCCTGACGCGCCTGGCAGTAGCGCATATGAGAAAGCATGGCGGAGACAGCCGGATCATTCAAAACTCATCGGTGCTGGGGCTCGTCGCATTGCCCTATCGCGGCGCCTACAATGCCAGTAAATTCGCGCTGGAAGGACTTACGGATACACTCCGTATGGAGCTAAGCGAGTCAAATATTCAGGTAAGTCTGATAGAGCCTGGCCCTGTCTTATCTGATTTTCGCCGCAATGCACGCATTGCATTTGAGCAGCATATTGAAATAAGCAGCAGTGCACATAAAGCAGAGTACGAAGCACAATTAGCTCGCCTGAATGCGCAGTCTGCACCACAAAAGTTTACCTTAGGGCCTGATGCGGTCTACGAAAAGCTCGTGCATGCACTGACAGCAAAACGCGCAAAGCCCAGGTATTATGTGACCTTCCCGACCTACTTAATGGGATATCTTAAGCGCCTGCTTAGCTCAGCCTGGCTGGACAAAATTTTGCTCAAAAATAGATAGGATCAAAAAAAGGAGCCATAGGCTCCTTTTCTTTCAATCGCTTAACTTAATATAGAATTAAGCTGCAAGACCTTCTTTTGCTTTAGCAACAAGTGCTGCGAAAGCTACCTGGTCGTATACTGCGATATCAGCTAGGATCTTACGATCGATTTCAACAGATGACTTTTTAAGGCCATTGATGAAACGGCTGTAAGAAAGGCCGTTTTGACGTGCAGCAGCGTTGATACGTGCAATCCATAGTTGACGGAAAGTACGTTTCTTAGCGCGACGGTCACGGTAAGCGTATTGACCTGCTTTAGTTACTGCCTGGAAAGCTACGCGATAAACGCGTGAACGCGCTCCGTAGTAACCTTTAGCTTGCTTTAATACTTTTTTGTGACGTGCACGTGCGATAACACCGCGTTTAACTCTTGCCATTTCTGATATCCTCTATTAAGCGAATGGTAACATACGATTGATAAGACCCAGGTCATTCTTATGAACCATAGTCTTGTTACGTAGGTGAAGTTTACGCTTAGAAGATTTCTTAGTCAGAATGTGACGAAGATGCGACTGTTTACGCTTGAAACCGCCAGAAGCAGTCTTTTTGAAGCGCTTAGCAGCACCTCTGTGTGTCTTTAGTTTGTAAGACATTGCAATAACTCCAAATGATATTGCGTTAACGTTATGCAAGCAGGCGGATGATAAACATCACTTTGTTGGCCTGGTATGCACCCTAATTCCGGTGAAAAGCCACACGTGACCTTTACTTAGGTACCGGTTAACTCAGGTGGCTGACGCACTTTAAACCTGAGTTAAATTCTGTCGATCGTTAAATCGGCGCGTATTATGCCTTGCTTAAGACTTTTTCGCAATAGGTGCCATCATCATAATCATTTGACGACCTTCAACCCGGTTCGGGAATGACTCTACCTGAGCCACTTCTTCCAGATCGGCTTTCAAACGATTAAGCATTTCAATGGCAATTTCCTGGTGAGCCATTTCACGGCCACGGAAACGAATGGTGATTTTCGCTTTGTCGCCCGCTTCAAGGAATTTGCGAAGGTTACGCAGTTTAACCTGATAATCGCCTTCGTCCGTGCCAGGACGGAATTTGATTTCTTTAACCTGGATCTGTTTTTGCTTTTTCTTTTGTTCTTTTTGTAGTTTTGCTTTTTCAAAAAGGAACTTACCATAGTCCATAACTTTACAGACTGGTGGCTCTGCATTTGGACTGATCTCAACCAGGTCCAGGCCGGCTTCTTCTGCAAGCGTTCTTGCTTCTCTAATAGAAACTACGCCCGCCTGCTCGCCTTCAGCGTCAATTAAACGAACTTCTTTTGCTGATATTTCTTCATTGATACGATTTTTCTGAGCAGTAGTTTGCCCTTTTTTGCCGCCTCTAATGGTACGTTCCTCCAAAAAGTCAAAAATATATTGTGCGAAAAGCGATATGAATTAAGTGATAAGCCTTTCGCACAGGTTTACTATAAATTAACGTCTGTCTTTAATCTCTTCGCTGATTTTAGCGACGAAGTCATCCACAGAGAA
Organism: Pseudoalteromonas sp. PPB1; assembly: GCF_015356275.1. Classification (NCBI taxonomy): domain Bacteria; kingdom Pseudomonadati; phylum Pseudomonadota; class Gammaproteobacteria; order Alteromonadales; family Pseudoalteromonadaceae; genus Pseudoalteromonas; species Pseudoalteromonas sp. PPB1. The sequence continues at coordinate 11,511 of NZ_JACEQV010000035.1, forward strand.
CTTGCCCAGGTCTTCGCCTTTGCGCGTTCTTACCGCTACTTCTTGTTGTTCAACTTCTTTGTCACCGACAACAAGCAGATAAGGGATACGTTTTAAAGTATGCTCGCGGATTTTAAAGCCAATCTTTTCATTTCTCAAGTCAGCACAGGCTCTTATTCCAAGTTTATTCAGTTTTTGTACAACTTCGTGCACATAGTCTGCCTGTTTGTCGGTGATATTCATGATCACCACTTGCTTCGGCGCAAGCCAGGTCGGGAATAACCCTGCGTACTCTTCGGTTAAAATACCGATGAAACGCTCTATTGACCCTAACACGGCGCGGTGGATCATCACCGGCGTTTTACGTTCATTATTTTCCGCTACATACGTCGCGCCTAAACGGCCCGGTAAAGCAAAGTCTAGCTGCACTGTGCCACATTGCCAAGCACGCTCAAGACAGTCATACAAAGTAAATTCGATCTTAGGACCGTAGAATGCACCTTCGCCCGGCAAATAACCAAATTCGATATCATTTGCTTTTAGTGCATCAGCCAGTGCTTCTTCAGCCTTGTCCCACATTTCGTCATCACCGATACGTTTCTCAGGACGCGTTGAGAGCTTTACAACAATTTTCTCAAAGCCGAACGTCGAATAGGTATCATAGATCATATTGATACAGGCGGATACTTCATCCATTACCTGCTCTTCGGTACAGAAGACGTGCGCATCATCCTGAGTAAAGCCACGCACACGCATCAGGCCGTGCAATGCACCTGATGGCTCGTTACGGTGACAACAGCCAAACTCTGCCATACGCAGCGGCAGATCACGATACGACTTCAGACCTTGGTTGAAGATCTGAACGTGGCCAGGACAGTTCATTGGCTTTATTGCATACTCACGCTTCTCAGACTCAGTGGTGAACATCGCATCCGAGTACTTGTCCCAGTGACCTGATTTTTCCCACAGACCACGGTCCATCATTAACGGACCTTTCACTTCTTCGTATGCATATTCACGCAGCTTTTCACGCACGAAATCTTCTAACTCACGATAGATGCTCCACCCATCGTTGTGCCAGAAAACCATGCCAGGCGCTTCTTCTTGCCAGTGCCACAAATCAAGCGCTTTACCAATTTTACGGTGATCGCGTTTCTCGGCTTCTTCAAGGCGTTTCAGGTAAGCTTTAAGCTGCTTCTTATCAGCCCACGCTGTGCCGTAGATACGCTGCAGCATTTTATTTTCGGCATTACCACGCCAGTATGCGCCAGCCACCTTCATGATTTTGAAATGGTGGCAGAATTTCATGTTTGGTACGTGTGGACCACGACACATATCAACATATTCTTCGTGATGGTACAGACCCGGACGATCATCTTTTTCGATGTTCTCGTCCAGGATTTCCATCTTATAGGTCTCACCACGCGCTTCAAACGCATCGCGAGCTTCTTGCCAGCTAACTTTCTTTTTAACAACGTCGTAATTGGTTTTGGCTAGCTCAAGCATACGTTTTTCGATGGCATCGAGGTCTTCCTGGGTCAGCGAGTGCTCCATATCGATGTCATAATAAAAACCATTATCTATGGTCGGGCCGATCGCCATTTTCGCTTCAGGGAAAAGCTGTTTAACCGCATGGCCGATCAGGTGAGCACAAGAGTGACGAATGATCTCTAAGCCATCTTCATCTTTGGCTGTGATAATTTCTAATTGTGCATCCTGTTCAATCGGATCACAGGCATCAACACGCACACCGTCTACACGACCTGCAATGGTGGCCTTAGCCAAACCAGGGCCGATGTCTTGAGCGACTTCTAAAGTTGTAACCGGGTTTTCAAATATACGCTGACTGCCGTCAGGGAGAGTAATTACTGGCATGATAATTCCTACTTACAGTGGTGACACCTACAACGCATCACATGTACTAGTTTAAGTTAATTGTTTTAAATTTGATGCCCATCAACACTTTTACGAATAAGCATTGGCTGAACAGTGGTATACTGTCGGTGTCCGGGGACTTTCAAACGCAGCGCCCATTGTGAACGCTCACGTGACGAGTTGCAAGGAAAAGACTAAGATTAAGCAGGGATTTTGGCTAAAATGACGGGGAAAACCATGGCACAGAAACACTCATACAAGTTTGCATCTTTTAATTTGCTGAACTTTGCTGCGCCGCCCTATTCTTTTTACCAGCTGGAAGAATCGTATAACGACACTCAATGGCTGACCAAAACACAGTTCATTACGGGCCTGATCCAACATATGGACCCCAGCGTAATTGTGTTTCAGGAGGTATTTAGCCCCGAGACACTGGCCACCTTGTGTGAAGATCTGGGACTGCCTTATTTCGCAACCGTTGACACCCCAAAACCGGACTTGGTTTACCCAAATGTGCTGTTCAATCCCATTGTCGCCATTGCCAGCAAATTCCCGTTTAAGAGCTTTACCCCGTTGGAACCGTGCCCCGAATTACTGGAATACCTCAACAATCAGCATCAATTTAAGTTTAACCGGACCCCAATAAAATGTAGCTTCGAGCTGCCTGGCTTAGGCCTGACAACCGTTTATGCCGTACACTTTAAATCCCAGCGAGTTCACTCAATGGCCCACATGCTGGGCAACACTCCTCAGGAGGATCCTCTTCTGACTTTATTGCATCAAACGGTTGGCACCATGCAATCTCAAATATCCCGCTCACTCGAAGCCTCTATTGTCTATTATGATGCACTGAAGACACAGCGCGAAAAAGGCGCCGCGACACTGGTGATGGGCGATTTTAACGATCACATTGCCAGTCCTGCGCTGTCTTTTATGACACAACAGTTCCCAACCAGCGCCATCCACCAGGACTTTAACAGCGTCGGGCTGTTCGACAGTTTTTGTCTGGCCGATAACCAACTCAGTTTCGGACAAAAACCCCCCACACATTATTATCAGGGGGTGGGCAACACACTTGACTACATCCTCGCCTCCAAAGAATTCAATCCTAACCTTGAGCAAAGCAAGGTCAGGCGTCTCACCTACCATAATTACGCGTCACACTTAGACCCCAAACGAGATGAAGAAGACATTCGCTATTCCGATCACGCGGCCATCGCCATCGAAATGATACTGCAATAAGTTCTCGGTCATGATGAGCTGTGATATGATCCTTACTTATAACGATTTATTTGACCAGTTAATGGGAAACCAACAATGAGAACACTCGGTGTAGAGATTACCGGCAGCGAGGCCCTGCTGTGCCTTCTGAGCAAAGAAGAAGACGTTTTTGATATTCGCGATATTCGCCAGACTCGCTTTACACTTGGCAATATTGGCCAGGACACAGACGCAATGCGCAAATTCCACTTCGATTTTGCCAAACTGGTAGAAGATTACAAAATTGACTCTATTGCCATTCGTCAACGTGCCCATAAAGGCAAGTTTGCGGGCAGCGCAGCGGGCTTTAAAATGGAAGCAGCGCTACAGCTTATTGAAGGCACTGATGTGAAGTTATTGTCTTCCACGGAAGTGAAAGAGCAGCTTAAACGTAACCCTGTACCTGTTGACTTCGCCGATACTGGCCTGAAAAAGTACCAGGAACAAGCGTTCCACAACGCCTACGTATTCATTATGCGTAAAACTTACGGTCATGAAGACGTCGAGCAGGCAGAATAATTACTGGCCCGGCAATTGTGCCGGGCTTTCTCTTTACATAACCAGCTAACACACTCTCCCCTTTCACTTTTTTCAAATTGTCACTTGGTTTTCATACAGGTTCTGAGTTATAAAGTACGCTTGGCGTGTGCTTTTTCTGAACAGTCTACGTTTGCACACCTCATCTACTTGCAGGGTCATTTCGGCACTGTCATCATGCAGGAGGCACTATGCTTAGGTTCTTTGAACGATTCACCGTACCATTCCCGTCACGCCCAGCAACACAGCCACCCCAGGGGTTACTGGCATTTTGCCGGTTTTATACTAAAGGAATGGAGTTGCCACTGCTACTCATGTCACTGAGCGCTGCTATTTTGGCCACACTGGAGGTCATGCTGTTTGGCTTCATGGGCACGCTGGTTGACTGGATGCAGGCATATCCGCCTGCCGAATTATTCGAAGTGAAACGTCAGGAACTCACCATGATGGCCGCAATTACGCTCATTGGCCTGCCCTGCCTGGTATTTTTTCACAGCGCAATATTACATCAAAGTTTGCTGGGTAATTACCCTATGGCTATTCGATGGCTGGCACATCGCTATTTGCTCAAGCAAAGTGTGTCCTTCTATCAGGACGAATTTGCCGGACGCATTGCAACCAAAGTCATGCAAACAGCGCTGGCTATCCGCGAGGCTGTAATGAAACTGCTGGATGTGCTTGTTTACGTCATTGTGTACTTTGGTGCCATGCTTGCGCTTGTCAGCGATAGTGATATAAGAATGATGATCCCCTTGCTGATATGGCTGGCTCTGTATATCGGTATGCAGTTCTATTTTGTTCCACGGCTCAAACAGGTAGCCAGTAAGCAGGCCGATGCACGTTCGCAAATGACCGGTCGTATAGTCGACAGCTATACCAATATCACCACAGTTAAACTGTTCTCGTACAACAAACGGGAAGAAACTTATGCCCGTGACAGTATGAATTTGTTCATTGAACCCGTATATGCCCAAATGCGACTGGCAACGCAACTGAATGTCAGCATACAAACACTGAATTTCCTACTGGTCTTCAGTGTCGCGGCCGGCTCGCTCTATTTATGGTCACTCAGTGCAATTAGCAGCGGCGCCATCGCGATTACCATTGCCCTGGCTTTGCGTTTGAACGGTATGTCTCAGTGGATCATGTGGGAAGTATCCAGCCTGTTCGAAAACATAGGTACCGTCATCGATGGTAAAAATACCTTATCCAAACCATTGGATGTCCAGGATCAGCCCAATGCCCCGGCCTTAAACGTAACGCAGGGCGAAATCATATTTAACAATCTGCACTTTGCCTACAAACGCCAGCAGCAATCGGAGCAGCATACCGTTATTCAGGGACTAAACCTGACGATTGCCCCGGGCGAAAAAATCGGCATTGTGGGTCGCTCAGGTGCCGGCAAATCGACTTTGGTCAACTTACTGCTGCGCTTTTATGACGTTCAGCAAGGCACCATAAAAATAGATGGACAAGATATTTCGCAGGTCGACCAGGAAAGCCTGCGCGCGCACATTGCGATGGTGACCCAGGATACCGCACTGCTACATCGAAGCGTGCGGGATAATGTACTATATGGCCGCCCCGATGCGAGTGAAGATGACTTACTTAAGGCCATAGACAAAGCCGAAGCAAGTGAATTTATAAAATCGCTTGAAGACAACGAAGGTAACACTGGACTTGATGCCCAGGTCGGTGAGCGCGGTGTTAAACTCTCCGGAGGACAACGTCAGCGTATCGCCATTGCCAGAGTATTACTTAAAAACGCCCCTATTCTCATTCTGGACGAAGCAACTGCGGCGCTAGACTCCGAAGTAGAAGCGGCGATTCAGGATAGTTTAGACAGTTTGATGACGGGCAAAACCGTGATTGCTATTGCACATCGCCTGTCAACCATTGCGCAAATGGACCGGCTGATAGTGATGGATCAGGGCCAAATTGTTGAGCAAGGTACACATGATGAACTGCTCTCACAGAATGGCATTTACGCCAAACTGTGGGCACATCAAACCGGTGGGTTTATTGGCGTTGAATAACCAAAGCCGCGCGGGTCAGGTCTATTGTTGCGTGACGTATTTTATACCACCACAAAACAACTGACAGGCTTGATCAACAAACGCATCCAGATCCGCTTCAGCCAGAGGTGCCTGCCAGCGGATCGCCTGATCCCAAAACGTCAGCCGTTTTAATGCACCCCAGAAAAAAGCAGCGGCAAATGGCGCTGAGAAAGTACCCAGGCAGCCTGCCCGCGAGGCCTCTTCAAACCACAGGCTCATGGCTGCCTCGCATTGACTGAACTTGTTATTGAGCCTGTCTGCCTGTGCTTCGCAACGCATAGACTCAATCATCACTATGCGTGACAGCTTAATGTAGTCTTTATCCGACAGTAAGGACACGGCACTGTCGGCCAGGTGCCGTAGCTGTACTTCAAAATCATAATTAGGGATAAACTGAATGGTCGTAATAGGCTGTATTCTTTCAATTAGCGAAATAACCACAGCATCAAATAAGGCTTCTTTCGTTGCATAATGCTTGTATAAAGTGCGTTTGGATACCCCGGCAGCACTGCATATTGCTTCCATTGTGGTCGCCTGTAGACCCCGTTGTGCAAATTCTTCTACCGCTGCACTTAAGATAGCCTGTTGTTTTTCAGTAAGCTGGGTCATCGACTCGGTCATCAGTTCAAAATTAACAGCAGTTTAACTTAAAAAGGTCCAACATTAAAGTAAACGATTTCGTATACACAACCAAATAAAAGTACACGGAGCCGTTTACCTCCAGATTGATTAAGTATACACTTGCGTATACTTGCACTATTGTCGAACTATCTCAGCACTGTGCAGCCTGCTGATAAATCATGCTTCATAGGCAATAAACGGTGCTTTTTATTCATTCGGTTCGTTCTGCTTTGGTGTAAACAGAGCGAAGCATGGCAAGATATTCACTGGCATTAAAGCAAAATCTCGCAATGATGATGCAGCACACGCAAGTTAAAAAGCAGTGCTACACTTACTTGATTGGTTTGTAACCACGCCAGCGAAAAATGCAAAAGAAAACCCAATAAATGAGAGGTAAACTTGCCTCTACTCAGGAATAAAAAATTTTAATTAGGATTTGGAGTGTACATGTATCCAGCCCATAACAGCAGTCGTGTAGTACACCTGGCAACAGCAGTATTGTCTGCACTCGTTATTTCTGCCTGCTCCGAGGCACCTCAAAGCCAGGGAGGTCCATCCATGCCACCTGCGCAAGTGAGTATCAACAAGGTCACAACCCAAAGTGTGCCGTTCAACATCGAACTGCCAGCCACACTTGCCGGTGATAAAGAAGTAGAGATCAGAGCGCGCGTGTCCGGTCTCATTGAGTCGCGTAACTTTGAAGAGGGCCAGTACGTTAAAGCAGGACGTTCTTTATTTACCATTGAGCTTCGTCCCTTGCAACTTGAACGAGACAAAGCAGAAGCCGACCTCAATGCCGCTAAAGCGAATGTAGCACAGGCAAAACGTGAGAAAGACAGGCTTGAACGACTCAAAGATGAGCGTTCCGTTTCAAAACGCGATTTTGATAACGCCGTTTCCGCCTATGAAGTTGCCATCGCCAATCTGGACTCTGCCAAAGTAGCACTCAGTGAAGCACAACTGGATTTAGAATATGCGCAGGTTAAAGCGCCTGTCTCAGGGATCATGGGTCGAGAGTTCGTATCTCAGGGCAGCTATGTCTCCGGGCCGACCGTACTGTTAAGTGAACTCACCGATACCGGCAAGATGCGGGCACGGTTTGGGTTTTCTGAACGAGAGCAGCTGGCTATGCGACAGGATGTTGAAAATGGCACACTGAGCCTGCCTAAGAATAATGAGTTTAATGCCACCATAGTGCTTCAGGATGGCTCTGTCTATGCGCATTCAGGCAAAGTCGATTTCTCGGATGTCCGGGTAAACCGCTTTACTGGTACCAGTGAATTACAGGCCCGGATCAACAACCCGGATGGTGAGCTGCGTCCAGGTCAGTTCGTCCGCGTTCGTTTGTCCGGTGCAGTGCGCAATAACGCCATTGTGCTGCCGCAACGTGCCGTATTAGACAACGGCACGGGTAAATTTGTCTATCTTGCTACTGAAAACGAACAAGGCATGACCGTTGCGCTGCCTGCGCCAGTTGAGGTAGGTGAATGGGTCAACCTGGATGGCAAAAACATGTGGGTAATACGACAGGGCCTGACCCCTGGCCAGCCTGTGATCGTTGAAGGTATGGCGCGCATATTCTTCCCAGGAATGCCAGTTAGCGTGAGCGGCGAAGGAGAATAATCGTATGTTCTCTAAGTATTTTATTGATCGCCCGATCTTTGCTTTTGTGATCTCAATAGTCATCGTACTGGCAGGTCTGGCCGCAATGCGTACCTTGCCCATCGCTCAGTACCCGGAGATCGCACCGCCTCAGGTTCAGGTAACAGCTTTTTATCCTGGCGCATCTGCCGATGTCCTGGAGCAGACAGTGGCAGCTCCGATAGAAAATGCCATCACAGGCGTTGAGGGCATGATGTACATGGAGTCAACCAGTACCAGCTCTGGCACAACCACTATCACAGTGACGTTTGAGATAGGCACCGATATTGATCAGGCTGCAGTAGACGTCAACAACCGGGTAAAACAAGTTGAAGCGCGCTTACCGGAAGAGACACGCCGTCAGGGTGTGGTTGTTGCGAAAGGCTCATCCAGCTTCTTACAGGTTCATGCGTTTTATTCGCCGGATGGGACGCGTTCCAGCTTGTGGACATCAAACTACGTCACCATGAATATCCTGGACCGTATTAAACGTATCCCCGGCACCACCAGCGTTCAAATATTCGGTGCCAAAGATTACGCCATGCGTGTCTGGATCCGCCCTGATCTTATGAGTCAGCTTGGTGTTACTGTTGAAGAGATCACCGCAGCCATTCGTGAGCAAAACTCACAGTATGCGGCGGGTACCATAGGTGCCACACCAACCAGCAGCCAACCTCAGGAGTTAGTGTACAGCGTAACCGCCAAGGGTCGTTTATCTACGCCTGAAGAATTTGAAGCCATTATCATTCGCGCAAACCCGGATGGCTCTACCCTGCGTCTTAAAGATGTCGCGCGTGTTGAGCTGGGCTCCAAAGATTACAATTTTGCCGGTACCTTTAATGGTAAAGATGCCGTACTGCTGGGCGTATTTTTACAACCGGGTGCCAATGCACTGGATGTAGCGAACGAAGTAGAATCCGTGATAGCAGAGCTTCGTCAACAGTTTCCTGTTGGCCTGGATCACGGTATTCCGTACGACACTACACGCTTTGTGGAAGTGTCCATTCGTGAAGTATTGATCACCCTGGTCGAAGCCATGGTGTTGGTATTTTTGGTCGTTTACCTGTTCCTGCAAAACTGGCGCGCCACTTTAATTCCGACTCTGGCAGTCCCGGTTTCTTTATTAGGCACATTTGCCGGACTGTATATGCTCGGCTATTCCATCAATACCCTAACACTGTTCGGTATGGTGCTGTCTATTGGTATCGTCGTTGATGATGCCATCGTGGTACTGGAAAACGTCGAGCGGATCATGCACGAGCAACACCTTAATGCTCGTGAAGCGGCCATTAAAGCGATGCAGGAAGTAAGTGGTCCTGTTGTCGCTATTGTACTGGTATTGTGCTCAGTGTTCGTCCCTATCGCATTCCTGGGCGGCTTAACAGGTGAATTATTCAGACAATTTGCGATTACCATCTCCATATCCGTCAGTTTATCAGGTGTGGTCGCGCTGACGATGACCCCGGCGCTGTGTGTCATGATCCTCAAACATGAGCACAAGCAAACCGCGGGCTTCTTCTTGTGGTTCAATAACTGGTTCCAGCGCGTCACCGGCCGTTATGTGGGCTCCGTGAGCTTTATGATAAGACGTGGCTTGCTTGGTGTGGTGCTGATGGCCTCTATGGTCGGCGCAACCATGTTTATATGGCAAAAAACCCCGGGGTCTTTGGTCCCGGATGAAGATCAAGGCTTCTACATCGCCGCGGTATTCCTGCCTGATGGTTCGTCACTGGAGCGCACTGCTGCAGTGGTTGAGGAAGTCGTTGCTGCCGCTCAGTCTAATCCGGCCAATGAAAACGTGGTTGCTTTTACTGGGTTTGATTTCATTGGTGGCGGTTACAAAAACAGTGCTGCGACGCTGTTCATCACACAGAAACACTGGGATGAGCGAGAAATCGACACGAAATCACTGGTTGGCGAGTTGTTTATGAAGACCGCTGGGATCAACGAAGCGCTGGTTCTGGCCTTCAATCCCCCAGCTATATTCGGCCTGGGCACCACCGGGGGCTTTGAGGTTTACCTGCAAAATAAAGCGGGTACCGATCCTGAACGTCTCAAGCAAGGCATGCAAATGCTAATGGGCGAAGCACAAAAGAGTCCGATACTTGCGGGTATTCAGACACTGTGGCGTCCGGATGCACCACAGCTGAAAGTTCACATGGACCGGGAACAGGCTCGCGCTATGGGCGTAAATATCAACTCAGCATTCAACGCGCTGGCTGCCAACCTGGGCAATTACTACGTCAATGACTTCAATAAGTTCGGTCGAGCCTGGCAGGTGCTGTTATCGGCCGAGGCTGAATTCCGTATGACGCCAGAAGACGTTGGCCGTATCTATGTGAAAAACAATCGTGGCGAAATGGTCCCTATTTCAGCATTTACTGACATTGAGTACAGCCGTGGACCGGAAACTCTGCAACGTTACAATAACCTATCGGCCGTTAAACTGATGGGTAATGCAGCGCCGGGATACAGCTCAGGTCAGGCCATTGCGGAGTTTGAGCGTATCGCAAAACAGGTTCTGCCACCGGATATGACCTTTGAATGGACAGCCTCTGCTTATCAGGAAAAGCGCAGCTCAGGTACAACTGGCCTGGCACTTGGACTGGCTGTTGTGATGGTATTTTTAATCCTCGCGGCACTTTACGAGCGCTGGTCTCTGCCTATTTCGGTGTTACTGGCACTACCTTTTGGTACCTTTGGCGCACTTATTTCCATCTGGGTTGCAGGCTTAACCAATGATGTTTACTTCCAGATTGGCCTGGTCACCTTACTGGGTCTGGCCAGTAAAAACGCCATTCTGATCGTTGAGTATGCACTGATGAAGACACAGCAAGGCTGGAGTCCGGCAGCTGCTGCACTGGAAGCAGCACGACTGAGGTTCCGCCCTATCATTATGACTTCGCTGGCCTTCATACTGGGCGTAGTACCTCTGGTATTGAGCTCAGGCGCTGGTGCGGGTGCACGTCATAGTGTAGGTACCGGTGTCATGGGCGGCATGCTTGCTGCAACCTTCCTGGCAGTGTTCTTCCTGCCCCTATTCTTCTACTGGTTAACGGCAAGGCGTGTATCTGAGAAACGCTCTAAACAGGAACTCAGTGAAGAGATTGCACAGCAGCACAAAGCTGAGCACGTAGATACCAAAGAAGATCTGGCCTAACTTTTCTGGTCGAATACAAGCGCCGATCACTCTATGAGTGCCGGCGCTTTTTTGCTTTTTACCTGAATAGTCTTCCTAAGCCCATCCGCTTACTTTTGATAACGGTTTCCTTGCTGGCTGTTCACCCTGTTTCCTTAGCCATTAGTCTAATTTCATGCCGATCCATCGGCTCTCGCTTGCAATGGGGCAAACTTTGTTATTTCTTTGAGTTATAGCTTATTACCATTTTAAGCTCCCTGATTGGTTTCGCAGGTGCACTGGATAGTAAAAAGCAATGACAACAACAAGGAGTAGATAATGACAACATCAGCAATGAACCCGACCCTCAGTTATCACCGAGGTCCCTCTGACACGCCTTTACTTGATCAAACCATTGGCGGCTTTCTGGAGCACATTGTCGAACAGTTCGGCGACCGTGAAGCAATTGTTGTTTGCCATCAGCAACAGCGCCTCAGCTACCGAGAGTACCTTAAGCGTATTGATGAACTGGCAGCCGCCCTGTTACATTGCGGGATCCAGCCTGGCGACAGAGTTGCACTCTGGTCGCCCAATAACCTTGAGTGGTCTCTCGTGCAATTTGCCACAGCGCGGATCGGTGCCATTATGGTGTGTCTGAATCCGGCGTACCGCCCTGCCGAGCTGGAGTTTGCGCTCAATAATGCGGGCTGTAAGATGCTCATTATGGCCACCCGGTTCAAACACAGTCACTATGTCGATATGCTTAAAGAGCTCGCCCCGCAGTTGGAAGAGCATTCTTTTGGTGAGCTATGCGCACCTACACTGCCTGATCTGACCCATGTTGTGGTGATCCCTCAGCAAGGAGAGCCAACCCCAGCAGAATTGTGTGATTTCAATCAGTTGCTTTCACTCGCGTCAGATCAAGATTACAACACCCTGCGCACTATCGGAGCCAGATTAAGCCCCGACAACGCCATCAATATCCAGTTTACCTCAGGAACAACCGGCAACCCTAAGGGCGCAACATTAACCCATCGTAATATTCTCAATAATGCCAACCTGGTTGCGCAGACCATGCAACTTACAGAGCAGGATAAGCTCTGTATTCCGGTTCCGCTGTACCACTGTTTCGGTATGGTGCTGGGCAACCTGGTTTGTCTCAGCCAGGGGGCTTGCGCAGTGTTCCCCAACGATGCTTTCGATCCGCTTCTGACACTGCAAACCGTCGAGGCCGAGCAGTGTACGGCACTGCACGGCGTGCCTACTATGTTTATCGCACAACTGGAGCACGAGCAGTTTGATCAATTCGACCTGAGCTCACTCAGAACCGGTGTCATGGCGGGAGCCACTTGTCCGGAAAAAGTAATGCGTGATGTGCAGACAAAAATGCACATGACAGACATCTTAATTGGCTATGGCCAGACCGAATGCAGCCCCATTAATCATATTACTGAAGTGTCGGCCCCATTGATTAAACGAGTGACCACTGTCGGTCGTGCCATTGCCCATACTGAAGTGAAAATCATTGATGAAAGTGGTGAGCTTACTCTCAGGGGCGTGCCCGGCGAGGTGTGTGCTCGAGGATATTGTGTCATGCAAGGCTACTGGCAGGATGATGCCAAAACCCGGGCAACCATAGATGCACAAGGCTGGTTGCATTCTGGCGATCTGGGTGTAATGGATGACGAAGGGTATGTCACTATTGTGGGACGCATCAAAGACATGATCATCCGCGGCGGCGAAAACATCTACCCCCGGGAGATTGAAGAAGTTTTGTATCATCACCCTGACATTCAGGATGCGGCAGTATTTGGGATCAACGATGAAAAATATGGTGAAGAAGTTTGCGCCTGGCTTCAACTAAAACCGGATCATTATGTTGATGAGCAAGCCATTAGAACTTACTTACAAGACAAGCTTTCCTACTTCAAAGTCCCCAAACACATACGTATTGTAGATACTTACCCCATGACGGTGACTGGAAAACTACAAAAGTTCAAAATGCGTGAAGCAATGGAAAAGTCACTCAACGGACCGGCTTAAATAAGGGCTAAAACGCACGTTTAGCCCCTTGCATCAATGACAAAGTCATCTACAAATGAGATTACAGGCTAAGCAGCTGGTGATCCAGTGCCTGGGCAGCCTCTTCCGCTGCCCGATACCCTGAAGCAACCGCACCTTCCATATAACCTGTCCAGATGTCTGCCGTTTCTGTTCCGCAGAAATGAAAAGACCCGAGCGTTTTTTTCAGGTTATCGGCGAACTGAGTGAGCTTGCCAACCGCAAGAGGAGATTCACACCCCCTCTGATAAGGTACTGCCTGCCAGTCTGTCTCCACATAATCCACAGCCTCAAATGCCTCATTGCCAAAGAATTGGCTCAGAACTGCAAGCACTTGTTCCTTGCGTTCATCCAGCGACAACGCGCGCATTGCGTCACTACTATTTACAAATACGGTAAGTAAACCCGGTCCATTGCTGTTACGGGAACAATCAAAAGTACTGGTCAGCACCTCGTTTGGGATGAATGAAATACCACTCAAGCCCTGCGCACGCCAAAATGGTCGAGTATATAACAGGTGGGCCTTGATGCTGCCTTCACTCGTATCCCATTGCTCAATAAGCTGCCTTTTATTCGATAACAACGGCGGCTCGAACTGAATATTACCGAGTAAACTGGGTGCCATAGCGAATATCACACGCTGACACAAAATAACTTGCCCGCTCTGGCAGCTGACCAGGCAAAATTCGCCGTGTTCCTCTACTTTGGTCACAGCATCAAATTGCACATGTTCTGCCAACTGCTGTTGCAGCGCCAGACAAATCGACTGTGCTCCCTCTTTGATAATACGGTCCTGCGCCCCCCCGGTGATGACTTCTAGTTGCTCAATACTGCCAGCACTTCGTATATAGTGGAGTAAAAATAAAAAGGAGATTTGTGCGATCGGAGCTGCTAAAAATGAGCGGACGGAATAATCCAATTCTTCTATCGCAGTGGCGGAATAACCTTGGCCCACACACCAATCATATGCAGTTTGACCATCCCAGGCCTGAGCGCTCTGGGCCAACCAGGGTGCATGTATGGGTAAGCTTGCCGCCAACCTATTAAGGGTTGCACGTATTGTAGCCAATTCATTTTGAACTTGCGCTGGGAGGTCATCTTGCGATATTGGCTCCCCCTCCTGTGGCGTTGTAAAGGTCGAAAGCCCCAACTCAGCAATTAGAGATTGCATATGAATATGTGTCGCACCTACCCACTGTGCACCGCCATCGACAATATGGCGCTCCCCGCCTGTTGTTGTCAGCTGTTGATTCAAGGTCCGCCCACCAACCCGGCTTTTTGCTTCAAGTAGCTTAAAGTGGTAGCGGTTTTGGTCTGACAACTGCTTTGCCGCCGCCAGCCCGGCTAACCCACCCCCGATAACAACAATATCAGTCACATCCTTGATACTTTCAAAGTTAACATTGTCCAGCACTTGAGATGCCAAGTGCTTTAAGTTAGTAGTATGATCTGTTGGTGCTTTCATTTTTCTATCCTTGTATGTGGTGATAACTAAGTTGTCTAAACATCTGCACACTAGGATAAGAGCCAGGGACTCGTTTAAGTATGTATTTGTTGTCAGCGAATGTGGCAAAGTGTGAGAGAGTGCTGGAAACCATCAAGGTTGCGTTCATGTTTCAATCGTTTTGACATCGTTCCAAAGCAATAGACCGATAAATGTCGGCACTATTTTGCTTAATGGCATAAACAGTATTGGGATAGACTGAAACCTGCTCAGCAAATAATAAATTTTTAACAGTATAAACAACTAAATGCATAGAAATCGAACGCAATTTCTACTAGCCTAGTAACACGAGTTACGCTTTTTAAGCATCTTTCATGGTTGCCAATCATGCATTTGGGTAAACGGCTTTTTGTAGTCTATATCGTTTTGGTCTTGATGGCTGTTGCGCCAGCGTTGTGTTTTGGCAACATCCCAGTACTTGCTAATCAATACTCAGTTAAAAAGCTGACTGCTGAGGACGGCTTTGTCTCATCCGAAATCTATTCAATAATACAAGATCAGCAAGGCTTACTCTGGTTCGGTACCGCTGAGAATGGTGTGATGCGCTATGATGGCCGTAAGGTCACTCTGTTTGAGTTTGATGGTCAAAGTGACAGCGGCTTGTCACACAATGATGCTGGCAACCTGATGTTAGATAGAAATGGCGACATATGGATTGGCACCTGGGGTGGAGGTGCTAATCGCTATGACCCAAAGACCGGACAGTTCGAGAACTTTCTTCATGACCCTAAACAGCCAACCTCAATTTCAGCAAACCGGATCCAGTCTTTATATCATGATCTGGATGGTTCAATCTGGTTGGGCTCATATGATAGTGGCCTTAATCGATACCTGGGAGAGGGTAAGTTTGAGCACGTCAGTAAAAGCACTGACTCAGTCACCGGCCTGTCTCACAATCGAATATGGGACATCGAAAATGATGGTATGGACCGCCTTTGGATAGCGACCAGTTACGGCCTGAACCTCTACGATAAAACCACGCAACGCTTTAACTATTTTTTCCCTGACCCAACAAACACCACCCCCACTGGCACCAATGAAATCAGGCACATTTTAAAAACGTCGCATAACAAACTATACGTCGGAACCCAGCAAGGACCTTTTGCATTCGACCCTGCCAGTGCTGAGTTCAGTAAAATTGGCGCTCAAGATGGCACCGACCTCGGACAGGTGAACTCAATGATTGAGGATCAGGAGGGTTATATCTGGTTTGTTACCAGTAAAGGCGTATTCAGGCAGCACCCGTCAAATGAAGAATTGGTGCAACTGGAACTTGAGTACAATAATGGCATGCGGATAATATTTGAAGACAATGCCAAAACGCTGTGGATCACTAATGAAGTACACGGTATTTTTAAACTGGTCCCACATCGTAAATTCAAATCCATCAGCAATTCAATGCTCAAAGCACCAAATGGAATTGCTGCAGATAAAAATGGAGACCTGCTTGTTGTCAATTCGACTTCTCACTTGCTCAGGTGGGATGTTGCATCTCAAACCCTACACCCCCTTTCTGAGCCGCTATTTAATGAATCTAACGGCTTTAGTGAAAATCGACTCCTTGAGCGCCCGGTTTTACATCTTGATGGCGATGCCACTTTGTGGGTCGCGCAGGATGAAGGGTTAGCACAGTTCAACCTGGATACACGTGACGTGACAATTATTCGTTATCCAAAGGATGACCCAAATCACAGGCAATTTAGAGAAATAAGAGCGCTTGCCGTTGATAAACAAGGCAACCTCTGGGTAGGTACATACAAAAACGGAGTTTACATTTATAACCCGGACACTAGCACCTTCAGACACCTCGATACCTCCTATGGCTTGTCACACCCAGAAGTGCTAACCATATACAAAGATGATACCCACAACATGTGGGTCGGCACCGGTAATGGTGTAAACTTGTGGCTTGAAAAAGAGCAAATTTTTCAGCCCTTTGTGAATAACCCATATCGTGAAGACAGCCTGCTTGGCAGCATTGTACAGGATATCTACCAAACCCAGGATGGGCAGATCTGGATTGCCACCCAGCAAGGGCTCAACCTGTATCAGGCCAAGACAAACAACTTTACGCACTTTAGCACGCAAAATGGCCTACCAAGCAACTTGATCCGCGCTATCTCTGACGATATGAGAGGTAATTTATGGCTAACTACAAACCGAGGCATCACTAAGTTTTCACCGTCTACGGGGAAAGTGAGTAATTTTGACAGCCATAATGGATTGCTTGGATTAAATTACTACTCCGATAGCCTGGTCAAAGCCAAACGAGACCTGCTCTTTACCAGTAGCCAACGCGGTATCGAATATTTCAGCACACGTCCTTTGCAATCAACCCTCAAAGACCCAACGCTTATCTTGACGGGCTTTAATAAAATGGGCCAGTCTGTAAAGCTCGACAAACCCTATTCATACGTCACAGATATCTACCTCACCTACCTGGATTATATTTTTTCTCTTGAGTTTTCCGTGCTTGATTTTGTGTCGCCTAATAAAAACCAGTATGCCTATAAACTTGAAGGCTATGACGACAACTGGATAGACATTGGCAACCGAAACTCAGCCACATTCACAAATCTGGATGGTGGCACCTATACATTTCAGGTAAAAGCCACGAATAGTAGAGGTGAATGGAGCGAGCAACTGTTATCTATTAACTTACACGTTGCCCCACCGCCCTGGAAAACCTGGTGGGCCTACACACTCTATGCCATAGCATGTGCTTTGCTTATTTTTACCGTCATCTATCTGCGCACCCGCATGCAAAAAGCGGAAATCAATCGCCAAAAGCAATTCGTAGTGCAACTCGAAGAGCAAGTTTCACAGAAAACGGCTTCTTTGAAGTCACAAGCGATGGAACTTGAAGCTGCACTCAAAAAAGCAGAGCAAGCAACCCGACTGAAATCTGAATTTTTAGCCAACATGAGTCATGAGATAAGAACCCCAATGAACGGGGTGCTGGGCATGCTGGAGCTTCTCAAGCACAGCGAATTGACACCTGAGCAGGCGCATTCTGTCGGCATTGCCAGTAACAGTGCTCACTCCTTACTGAGCCTGATCAACGATATTCTGGATTTTTCGAAGATTGAGGCTGACAAACTGGAACTTGAGTTCATCGATTTCGATGTCAGACAGCTATTTGAGCAGCTGGCTGAATCCATGGCGCTCGGCGCTCAAACGAAAGGCGTCGGCTTAGTCATCGACCTGACGGGTATCCAAACAGCCATGATCAATTCAGACCCAGGCAGGATCCGACAAATCGCGGCAAACATCCTGAGTAATGCAATTAAGTTTACTGAGCAAGGCGAAATCGTGATGAGCGCGTCTTTGACTCATTCTATCAGTGAAGACAAAACCCTACTCACCTGTCGCATTCAGGATACCGGGATTGGCATACCCGAAGAGATGCTTTCAAGCTTGTTTGATTCCTTCACTCAGGTTGATGCTTCCACCACCAGAAAATATGGCGGGACTGGATTGGGCCTGAGTATAACCAAACGGCTATGCCAGTTGCTGGGTGGCGATGTGTCTGTTTCTAGCACCGTTGGGAGCGGCAGTTGTTTTGAATTCACATGTCAGGTCAACCCATGTGAGATCACGGAACCAAATGCCCCCGCATTTTCGTCATTGAACATCCATGCCTTGCTAGTGGACTCGGATACCTCAAGTAACGAAGTTATAAAGCATCAGCTCGAGCGCTGGGAAGTACAAGTTAGCGAAGCGCACAGCGCAGAACAGGCTTTGCAGATACTCTCTGCAAGCAGCATTGACATTGTGTTTTTCAGCAGAACACTGCCCACAATGAGTAGTAAGTTAATGACCCATGAGATCAGACAAAACCGCCAGCTTAGTCAGCTAAAGCTCATCATGATGACGCTACTGGATGAACAGTTTGATGCGGTTGAATCAAGCCCGGTACCCCTGGATGGCTACTTCACAAAACCAGCTACCCAACACGATTTGATGAAAGCACTGTCTGGCTTAGTGCCCACTAATAGTCTGGAAGAGGGTACCAAACCCAGCGACAAACCAGATCAGGACGATATACAAGACTTCCCATGGGCAAAAGACACCCATGTATTGCTAGTCGAGGACAATAAAGTAAACCAATTAGTTGCAACGCGGATCTTAGAGCACCTGGGCGTAACAATCGACATTGCAGAAAATGGCATAGAGGCATTGGACAAACTGCGTGACACGGAAACCCAAGTCTATACCCTGGTATTGATGGATTGCCAAATGCCAAAAATGGACGGCTATGAAGCCACCCGTCGTATTCGCTCTGCTCAGGCTGGCAATCATTATACCGATATCCCCATCATCGCAATGACGGCAAACGCAATGCAAGGCGACAGGCAAAAGTGCCTGGATGCGGGTATGGATGACTATATAACAAAACCCATAGAGTCTGCCAAAGTAACAGAAAAGCTCGAATACTGGGTAAACAAAACGACTATTACCTGAGTGGAATGATTATTGGCTGGCCATGCGCCAGCCAATAATCATGAATTGTTAGATAATGGTTTTTCTGCTTCTAAACAGGCATTTGGAGTCCTGACTTTGGTCGAGTTTAACGCCAATTAGCGACTCATAGCTGTCACCAAAGTAATCTTCGGTTTTCACTGCTGCATCCTTAAAGCTGATAAATGCCCCTCTCGTGTCTGGTATATCAAAACTTCGGCACGACTCAATCCAGTCTTGCGCTCTGTTTTCATAAAACCGCGTTGAGATCTGCTTTGCGACATCTTCGGGGTCATTACCCTGCTCCGGCTGATCCCACCACGCCTGATACTGGATCGTAAAGGGCCTGTCCTGATAGGGGAAAGCACAGCTCACTTTATCCTGTTCTGATAATTGCTGTTTATCTGCATAATACTGGCCACTGATAGCGCCCAAGGTAATGTAAGCCGCAATATTGCTGTTAGTTTTATCTGCGTATAACAAGGTAGATTGCAGTGACTTAACTAGCGCTTTTCGGCCATCACTTCCCCAGCTTTGAGTGGGCATCCTTGACGTAATCTTGTGTGGTGCCGGCTCGTCTGTTTCAAGCTGAATACCACCTACCTCCCTGTCCCAGCTATCAAAGTCCAGAGAGTACCCTGTGCTATTAGTCGCTGCATTAAACTCTACTGCATGTGCACAGGTTCTCTGATAAAACTCGTTGAATTCATGAATGACATCATTTGCTTGCTGTTGCTTTTCGCTATCAGTTAAGCAAGGATCCTGATTAATTAGAGATACCAAATAGTAAGCCCACTGTGTCATCATGGTTTCCAGTTCAGTTTTCGTACCACCAAAATGACCATTCAGTTGCCAGCTTAGGAGTGCGTTTTCACTGATTTCGGATGCGTGTTTCACCCCTTTGGCATTCACTTTAAGGTTAGTGCCTATCAGGTTTGGATTTTGACCAGGTGCGGTTAACTGCTCCCAGGCCGCGATAATGTCAACAGCCTTGATCTTTTCAAGCGCCGGAAATGAGTCGCTTTTAATCACAAAACTCTGCGCAATAGAAGGTAATTTGAAAGGCCTGAAAACCAACTCAGTAACGATACCATAACTAAGTCCGCCACCACCTCGCAGTGCCCATAATAAACTGTTGTTTTGATCCGGGTCCTTGCGTATTTTATCGTCCGACAAGCAGAGCTCCTGATTGAGCTCTGCACTCTCGCCCAAGTAATTCACAGAACCATCACCAAGCACTATGGTTGCACCAACCAATCGCTCACACCCCATACCATACTTGCGTGTCCAGGGTCCCCAGCCACCGCCCATGGTATACCCAGCAATTGCTACACTCTGACACGTGCCATGAGGAATACCAAAATGATATTCATCGAGCTTTGTCTTAATATTCTCAAAGATAGCACCGGGTTGAATACGCACACCAAACACTTGTCCAGCACTGGATGGCAAACTGGCCTGATACACATTAACACTATCCATCAGATTAAAATCTATCAGTAGCTTGCCAGTTGCAACGCACTCACCTTCATGATCATGACCACCAGACTTAACAGCGATTTCAATATCATTCTTGGTTGCATGCTCAATCAGCGCAGCAACCTGTGCCGTATCTTTAACCTGCACAATGACACTGGGCATAAAATCAAATCTGCGATTAAAAACTTGACGTGATTTGTCATACTCGTCACGACATTCACCAGGGCTAAGTATAATTGGCGGGTTGGCAGCGAAAGGTTCAAACAGGTGTTTCAGGTCGTCGATCAAAGACATAGCGACTTATTCCTTTTGTAATAGTTCTTAGCAACATTGTGTGCCGATACGATAACTAAAACCATTACACCGTGTTACAACACTCGCACTTGAACAAACTTGTGGAACTACGCACGCTCCTGAGAGTGTAAAGCCTAAAACCTGTCTAATAGGCATGTGAATACTTGGCTAACATTAGCGATGAACAAAAAAACCAACTGGTTTGCACCCTTTTAAGTAATTTTTTATTTGCTCACTACGGGATACCTATCTCCCATAATTGTTCATTTGTAAGGTACTCAATTTGTTTTTTATGTAATTTTCTCAAACCTAAACAGTAGTGACTTTTAAATAGAAGTTTTGACTCAGTCAGCATAAATACTACTAATTCGAAACTTGAATCATGATCAAGCCAAATATTGAGCGTGAACTGCTTATTGTTAATTGAAACAATTTTATCAACACACAAACCGATTGATTGAGCTAAATACTGTTCTCGATAAAACTCTAATTTTTCATAGATGATAGATGTGTCCATAGACATATAACACCTGATAGTGCGACGCTGTCAGGCACCCGCACGACCCACTTGTTAGCTGGCAAGTCCCGCTCGATATAAATCCAAAGCGAGCTGCTTAATTTCACCGGCCATTGTTATTGATTCTCGCCACTCTTTGGGTATTTCACTATACCCATAATAAGCTCCTGCAATTTGCCCACATATTGCCGCTGTTGTATCTGCATCGTTTCCGATATTCGCTGCGAGTAATATTGCATCCTTAAAGTTTTCGCCATGGTAAAAGCACCAAAGTGCAGAGATCAAGCTTTCAATCACGTAGCCACTGCCAGTGAGCTCCATGTATTCCAAAGTATTAAAGCTGAATTCAGATATCGGCAGCAACTCAGCGCAAAAGTTGCCAGGAATGGCTTGGAATATTTCGTTCTTACTATTAGCGTTGAACGCTTTGTGAATTAAATAGCCAAAAAGCTCGCAAGATTCAATACACAGAGGAGAACCATGCGTAGTTCGTGAACTTTCTCCCGCATACTTTATACAAGCATCAATATCCCCGAAATAATATATGGGTATCGGCGCCAATCTCATAATGGAACCATTGCCGGATGAAAACTGGTCGATAGAACCGCTAAAAGGATTCCTGGTTTCCAGGTACTTTCTCAGCGCGTCAGATACCGTCATTCCAATATCAAAACACTTTCCGTTACTGCTCATGTAACCATCACGATACCAATCACAATAGCGATTCATTTGATCAGTTGGATCAAACGCTTTCTTACGGAGCAGGCTATGAGCTAAACATAACGCCATCGAGGTGTCGTCGGTCCACTGCCCTTTCTTTAGATTGAAAGGACCGCCACCGACCATATCCTCAATTGGCTCAAAAGAGCCTCTTGACGCAAATTCCAACGCAGTGCCTACTGCGTCGCCACAAGCAAGCCCTACCAAAGAACCTATTATTCTATCTTCCAAATTAACTCCATTTTCTCAGAGAACTAGCAAACGCCCATTCCAAAACTGGTCTCTATACATAAGTTTTGAACATAGCGAAACATACAAGATACAGGTACAGATGGGTGTCTGTGTTTTTTTGTGTTATTTATGGTGGATTTAATCAACAAGGCCCTTACGTACACTTTTTGCTTCACTCTCAGTAAAGTTAGCCTTAAAAGTAAATGCATAAGCCGTGTCACCTATTTTTCTTAGGTGTTCCAATCGCTCTATGGCGTCGCTGAGATCAGGGATTTGATTATCTTCGATCCACCAAAGAACATACGTATCCTCCGGCAAACGATGAAACCACTCGCTTTTTCTGCGCATAAAATCACGATGATGAGTGCGGAACATAAAATTTTTCAATGAATCTACAGATTCCCAAACCGACATATTTACAATCATATTTGGGTCATCAAAGGCCTTTATTGATGTTGCATCACCGGACTCATCTTTTAGGCGCCAAACAAACCCTTCACTGCTTTCTGCTATTCCATTGACTAGATCTAGATTATCGACAAAATCTTTCATTTCCAGACTGTCTAGAGGATATTTTGCTAACGCTATGTTCAACTGTGCTAATTTCATACACATCGTTCCTTTTGATATTCCGAAAGCGTATAACGCCGTAGTCTGAGGAATCCCCAGATATTGAAAGTTCAAACTCATATGATGAACACGCTCGGCCTTGTTTGACTTAGTTCATATAGCCAAAAACCAGCCAGATAATAACACCATACGTGAGGCCTCTAGCCTACACGATATACTCAGAAAAAACTGCCTCCAAATTCATGTGCGCCTAGTGAGTAGCGCTAATCGGGTGCCTGTCTTGCTGTTCCACTGGGCTGGCAAACCGACAGGCATCCATTCCTAAATTCGTGCCCTCCTTCAAGTATACAACGAAGCGGAACTGGCCTACTGTTACGCATCCGACTTTGAGGCTTTGTTATATGCCATCAAATAGTCAAAAACCTTATCTGAAATAGCTTCTAACTTTGATTGAGTATTTTCCTCCGCTAAATTTGTTACGATGAAAATGCCAACATTTTTATTTGGGTAAATGGCCAGCCAACTAGATGTGCCCATTGAGCCACCACTTTGATAAAGCATCAGTTCATTGGAATCATCTTTAGTTGTGTACCAATAAAATGCCGAGCCATGGCCCGTCCAACTCTCTTCCAAAAGTTGATGAGAAATAGCCACCTCAGGCTCTGAGGATAACTGGTGTTGCATATAACGTGTGACAGACTCAACGTTTGAAGTTAATCCTCCACTAGCAAACCAATAAGCACTAGCCAAGGGCATTTGATTGCCATTTCCATCGGTACCGACTGTCACTTCACTTACCTCGGATTCTGTACGTCTAAATTTCGTTCCCAGCTCTCCAGACTTGCTCGTGATCATTTCAAAAACCAGCAACTCAAAAGGTTTTTGATAGACTGATTCCAGAATATATCCGGCTAAATTAGTACCAACGTTCGAATATAGGTAATCCTCACCAGGTTTAGAGTTAAGCTGCACTTTTTTAAGATCATCAAAGTAGTCATCTCTGGAGTATTTTGCTATTTTTTCAAAATATCTGCCTTGCTCAATATCTTCACGACTAACAGCAAAAGCTCCTGGAAGACCACTAGTATGGGTCAAAAGGTGTCGTAAAGTTATATATTGGTTAGACAGCTCTAAGTTTTTGTATTTTTTACCTTTAAGGTAATGACGGATATCTTTATCAAGCTCAACTTTCCCTTCAAGAATGGCCTTAGCAACAACTAACCCTGTATAAGTTTTGGTTAAAGAGCCAATTTCGTATATTGTTTGGTTGTTAGGCATATCGCCATTACTTAACGTCCCTAAATGATATTGGTGAGTATTTTCTGAGTCTACAATCGAAATTGAGACGACCTGCCCAACATTTCCATCAATAAATTCTATGAGCTCATGTTTAGTGTTTGATTCAAAATCTGTTGCATCATGACTTTTACAAGAGGCCAACGCTGCCATTAATGAAATAACCAATATCATTGATTTAGTTTGGGTTATGAATCGGTTCATTTTTTTCCTTTTAATATATTTTGAATATCATTCCTTAGACGATAAGATTCCGTAAAAGGTTTAAATGTTAAATTAACCCAGGTACTTAGCGCCTTAGTCCAGGGGGTTCAAGATATTGATATGCAAAATCAATGTGATGAACACACGGCAAAAAATCGGGAAGACGGCAGACACCCGGGAAGACGGCAGACACCCATTCCAAACAAGACGGCAGACACCCATTTCAAAGCTTGTCTGTCATACTTCGAATGACTAGCTGACCTCCCAAAAACTTGCCTGCCTGACTTCCACTATCTATGCTTTTTATCTGCCCCAAGGATAAGGACATAAAATGCCAACGGCACGGAAAAGCCAGATCAGCTTAGTTGACACAAAATACTACCATTGCATCTCTCGCTGTGTCAGGAGAGCCTTTCTATGTGGTAAAGACCCGTTAACAGGCCAGTCTTATGAGCATCGCCGTGAATGGGTTGAAGAAAAGCTACTCCTGCTGGCAAGCATTTTTTGCATTGATATCTGCGCTTACGCGGTTATGAGTAACCATACTCACATCGTTTTGTATGTGGATGATAAAAAAGCCAATCGATTGACCGACAAAGCGATTGTTATCCGCTGGCATAAGCTATTCAAAGGAAACTGGCTGACGCACAAATTTGTTGAAGATAACAAACTTAATACGTCCGAGCATATGATACTCAACGATATTATCGACAAATATCGTGAAAGGCTATCGAGCATCAGCTGGTTTATGCGCGTGCTCAACGAAGACATTGCCCGCAGGGCAAACAAAGAAGATGGCTGTACAGGTCGCTTTTGGGAAGGCAGGTTCAAATCCCAGGCGTTACTCGATGAAGCGGCGTTGGCTGCCTGTATGGCCTACGTTGATCTCAATCCAATCCGAGCCAAAATGGCCAACACACCGGAAACCTCTGAGTTCACCAGTATCAGCAAGCGCATTGAGCATGCTAAGCATGGAAAACAACCCAAAAACCTACTGCGCTTTGCTGGCAACCCAAAACAGAATATGCCCAAAGGGCTCCCCTTTGAGCTTAAATACTACATTGAACTGGTTGAACTAACAGGACGATGCATCCGTGCAGACAAACGAGGACATATCTGCGATGCACAGCCTATTCTCGCTCGATTGCAAATAGAGCCCGAAAACTGGCTAAAACTCACCACGCAATTTACCAAAGTATTCCACGGTGCAGTAGGCAGGCGTCATGCTATGAGTAAATATTGCACCCACCTACAAAAAAAGCGGCGCGCCAACCTAGCTAATTGTGAACGCTTATTAGGTTAGAATTCCCATTAACTGAAACTCAAATGATGACTGCCACACTCAGGCAGGACTTAACCGCGCCGCACAGTGTCAAATAGCGACTGTTTCAACGGAGCCGGCTTACCCACGAGCCCTTCATTCAGTCTTCCGTCTGTTTGTTAGAAATAGTGCTCACGCACAAAAATATACGCAAGAGGTATAAAGCCTGGATGTCTATGTAGCACTTGGGTATCTATGTAGCTCTGTAAAGTCTTGTGATTGGCTTTATAGGTAAAATACTACATAGATACGGTTGCGTGAATTAGTTCAGGGTAACCATGCTGATCACAGCCATTGACGTAGTAGTTTACTTTTTGGTCGGTTGCAAATGCAGCCAATATGAGCGAGTACAATTCAGAGAATACTTGGTTGGACTTCTTCAGAGCGATTAAGTCAGACTGCTCGCAATTGTATGGATTTTTCATTGAAGCGAATTTGAAGTATATTGTTCCATCAACATTATTTGTTGAGTGAGCATAGATTTCCCTAACATAAGTCGTACCGCTCCAAGAGCCTGCATGAGTAACAAATGAACAAATCGCCAATGTTGAACTTATAACGAGTGCTTTAATTTTCAAAATTTACCTCATAGTTAGCTTTTAATTTAACGCCCTAATAAGGGGCTGATAATGCGTGGCCAAACGGTGTAGTGAAGCGGAACTGAGTCAAGCTTTAGTGGCCCCACGCCCAATCAATTATTATACAGAACCAAGCCTTTTTTTACGATCTTTTAATGTAAAGAGGCACCAGATAACCACCTCAAATTGCTGAGCGCCGGTTTTGAATGGGTAAATGGGTTTCAACCTAAATTCCAGAGCCGATAACGCTGGGTGTCCGTGTATTTTCCTCACAAATAACGCTGGGTGTCCACGTATTTATTTATAAAGGAAGTACGGCATCAATCCCTTGCCATGAGGGGCTAATTTCAGGTAGCCCTAATTTTGAGGCTATAGCGCACGTCGCCTCTTTTGAAATATCTTGCATCATTAATAACCTCTTAGAGCAGCTGCTATATCATCTACATTTTTCAATGTGGCCTTTACCAACTCTAATTTTTAGCAGACACCCATTCCAAAGTTACACAAAATAGCGCGCTCACATTTACCCTAGAAGACACGTAACAAGAACCGATAACGCTGAGTGTCCGTGTATTTGTGCGTGATTTGCGTTGAACCCGTTAATGGTATTTCGATGAACCCCAGCAGCATTGAAAGTTGAAGCAGAGAGTGAATATTTCATTGCAGCCAAGCTCGCTAATCCTCCCCCTAATGAGGGTCCCGTTAATGATACGTGTATTCCCCACTTTTTTCGTACATTTTTTATCAGAAAAAAGGCGCTCAGAGAGCGCCGATTTTAAATGGGTGTCACCCTAAATTTTCTGTTTTAATCATATTCCCAGCGCCATCAACGTACTGTTTTTTGTAAGGTCCCTAACTCTAAAGTAACCAAATAGGTTGCCAACCTTCACTTCGAACCTTGAGTTAGTAAACACAGTCTTTATTCCATCAGGCGACAAATGTTGTGATTCAATAAAACCGGACACTATTTTAGGTGGTATTATTACCACTCAATGAGAGGTGTCTATGACCAGAAAACGTCGTACTTTTACACAGGAATTTAAGGTGGAAGCGGCCGCCTTGGTAC
>NZ_JACEQV010000036.1:0-38658 GCF_015356275.1 Pseudoalteromonas sp. PPB1
TCCCAACTCGTTGGCTCGTTGCTTTTCAGCGTTGTGCCCCGTGTCGGTGGATGCGCATTATAGGGAAATCGAAACTCAGCGCAACCCCTTTTTTGAAGAAAAGTGAGAAAAACAGCGCGTTCGGACAAAAATCACACCAAACCCAGTAAAAGTGAATGTAAAACATGCAATATTGCACTTTTTTGAGGCTGGAGTTCTACAAGGCAAAGCTCTACACTGGGACTTATCACTGAGACTATCGGTAATAGCAAGTAAAAAAGGGATACTAAAATGACAAATAAGTACAAAGGCAGAAGTTATAAAGGCAAAACCCCAAAACTAGCCACCGGCGTGTATGTGGATGAAAGCGCCGTTCTGGTTGGTGATATCGAAGTGGGTGAACACAGCAGTGTCTGGCCTTTAGTGGCTGCACGAGGCGATGTCAATTATATCCGGATTGGTCAACGCACCAATATTCAGGATGGCAGTGTATTGCACCTTACGCGATCAAGCGCTGGAAACCCGGATGGTTACCCTTTGATCATTGGAGATGATGTTACCGTTGGTCACAAAGTGATGTTACATGGCTGCCAGCTGGGTAATCGCATCCTGGTCGGTATGGGCGCGATAGTTATGGACAATGTTGTCGTAGAGGACGATGTGATCATCGGTGGCGGTGCTTTAGTCCCCCCTAATAAACGTCTTGAATCGGGCTACCTGTATGTAGGCAGCCCGGTTAAACAAGCTCGTCCACTCAACGAGCAGGAGATAGCGTTTCTCAAAACATCGGCGCAGAACTATGTCGAGCTAAAGGATGACTACCTCTCAGAGCTGGACTAACTCGATTTCTCCTTGTGCCGAGTACGCCTCCTCTTCTATTAGCTGCTCGGCTTGCATTTCATAATCAAACTGATGTGCTTTAAAGTGCGTGAGGGCCTGTTGTTTGGTTAGGGAGGTCGCAATCACACAAGAAACCAGCATCCCCGACACCATGGCCGTGAAAATCAAACATTGCCGGGTCTCATCGTAGTGAATATCATCATTGATTAGGATTTGCTGATTCACAGGCTCCCCTCTTTCATTGCATTAAGCACAGGCGCTACCTCTGGTGTTTGGCCTCGCCACAAGGCAAACGCTTCAGCCGCCTGCCCTACCAGCATCCCCATACCATCTACACACTCTGCTGCTGCATTGTGAGTAGCAACCCAGGCTAAGAAGGCAGTTTGCTGATCGCTGTAGAACATGTCATATGCCAGCATACAGGTACTCACATGCTGTGGGTCGATATCAGGCACCTGACCTGTCACACTCGACGACGTTGAATTGATCACCAGATCATAGCTCTGCACAGGCACCTCATTCAGTGCCACCCCCTGAACATTGCCATAGTCAGAAAACAACTGCGCAAGTTGCTGCGCTTTTTCCGCGGTGCGATTGGCAATCACAACACTTGCTACCCCGGCCTGCAAAAGCGGATACACACAACCGCGAGCAGCACCTCCCGCACCAATCAACAGAATGCTGGCACCTGATAAAGTCTCGGTATGGCGCAATAAGTCAGCAACGAGTCCTGCACCATCTGTATTATCACCCAGCAATGCCCCATCTGGTTGCGGCAACAAAGTATTGACCGCACCGGCTAATTGAGCCCGTTCCGTCAACTGCCCGGCCAATTGATATGCTCGCTCTTTAAAAGGCAGCGTGACATTTGCACCCAAGCCTCCTTCGGCAAAAAAAGTCGTAACGGCCGCTTCAAACTCAGGGAGCTCGGCCAGTATAGCCCGGTACTCGATGACTGAATTAAACTGACCAGCAAATTGCGTATGAATGGCAGGAGATTTAGAATGCTTAATCGGGTTTCCAAAAACCGCGTATTTATCCATTGAACAGCCTAACTATATAGTGATGTTATATGAAGCAGTTAATTAAACGCATCTTTAACCAAGATGCAAGTGACAATCAATCCTCAGGTACAACACACCAGGCACCAACGCCCGAGAAAACACCCTACGAGATCATAGGCGGTGAAACTGGGACCCGAGCACTGGCTAACCGTTTCTATGACATTATGGAAAGTGACCCTTACGCAAAACCTCTATACGATATGCATCCATTACCCTTGGATCGCATCCGTCAGGTGTTTTTTGAGTTTTTATCAGGCTGGCTGGGTGGCCCAGACTTGTTTGCGGAGCAATATGGCCACCCCAGACTTAGAATGCGCCATATGCCGTTTACGATAAATAAAGACCTGCGCGATCAGTGGATGTATTGCATGGACAAGGCACTGGATCTGGAAGTGGACAACCCTTTGTTACGAGAAGGGTTGCGAAAATCGCTGGCTCAATTAGCCACTCACATGATAAATCACGACTAAAGTATTAATTTTATATTAAATTAGCGCAATAATTTTTTGCGCTAAGTCAAACTGGTCTGGTTACTAAACACGCATAATAACGGCTCAGCTTTTTTAAGGTGCGATGCGTGTGAAATCCATTCAACATAAAATTTATGCGTTACTTGCCATTACAGGCGTGCTGGTACTCATCGCCAGTATACTAAGTAACTCCAGCCAACAAAAACAACTGGCCGAAGAAACCGTCGAGACCAATATTCGCTTATTGGCAGACAACTATTTCGATTCGATCAACACCATGATGCTCACGGGCACCATGGCAAACCGTGAGATCCTCAGCGATAAGATGCGCAATCACGATAATATTGAAGATGCGCATATCATTCGGGGCGATAAAATTAACAAGCTATATGGCATGGGTAATCCTAACCAGCAACCCACCAGCGACGCAGAGCGGGCGGCATTACAAGGTGAGGAAACACTGGTCATTGAACAGCGTGACGGCAAGCGTATCATGACCTACCTTAAGCCAATGGTGGCAAGAGAAAACTATAAAGGGACTAACTGCTTAGGGTGTCATCAGGCACAAGAAGGTGAGGTGCTGGGTGCGGTGCGCATTAGTTACTCACTCGAAGACATTGACGATACCGTACACAATAACACCTGGATCAGCACAGGCTTGCTGACCGGCATCTTTGCCACCACCTTTGTCATTCTGGGTATCATCTTCCGTAAGCTCTTTATTGTCCGACTGAAAACACTGGGTCGTACGATGCGCCTGGCCACCCAGAATAAGGACCTGTCATTACGTATCGACGATACTATAGACGATGAACTGGGTCGGCTAGCCATTAACTTTAATAAGATGATGGCCTCATTTAAAGATAACATTGCCCAGGTATCAGCCTCATCCCATGTCCTGATCCAATCAGCTGAGCAAATCTACAACGCTGCTGACACCACAGAGCAGGCCATTCAGGAACAGAAACAAGGCACTGATTCAGTCGCTGCCGCTATCAATGAACTGGAAAGCTCGTCCAGCGAGGTAAAGAATACCACCCACTTTGCTTCTGAAAAGTCCGATAGCAGTAATCACCTGGCCGAGCAAAGCATGGCGGTTGCGGAACATACGGAGCAGAGCATCAATCAGCTGGCACGTGATGTACGCCAGGCAGCCGATCAGGTCAGTCAGCTGCAGACTCAGACCTTAGAGGTAGGTAAAGTCCTGGAAGTGATCAGCAGTATTGCCGAACAAACTAACTTGCTGGCGCTGAATGCGGCTATCGAAGCGGCGCGTGCCGGAGAAGCAGGCCGCGGGTTTGCTGTGGTTGCCGACGAAGTCCGTACCCTTGCGACCCGCACGCATGACTCAACGGACGAAATCAAACGCACCATCGACAAGCTACAAAATGAAGCAGCGCAAACCGTGAGCGCCATGAGTGCGTCTTGTGAGGAAGCCGATGATCGCGCCATGCAAGTGAAACAGGTCGCACAGGCACTCAAAGATATTTCTAATCAGATGCATGAGATTAACGCACTGAATGTGCAAATTGCCGATGCGACGGAGCAACAGAATCTGGCCGCAGAGGAGATCAATCAGAGTGTGGTCGCTATTCGTGACAACGCAGAGCAATCTTTAATTGATGCTCATGGCAGCAAGCAGATCAGTGAAAACCTACTTGAACTGGCCCGCTCTTTAGATGAGCAAGTACGCAGCTTCCGGCTTGAATAACCGGGTCCTGAAATAAAAAAGGCGCCGTCGGCGCCTTTTTTATTAAGTCATTGAGCTAGTCCTCTAACGAGGTCATTGCCAACCAGTCTCGCGGACGCAGGAAATGCTTATACAGCATAGCCTCTGGTGCATCATCGGCTGGCGTAAAGTCATATTCCCAGCGAGCTAATGGTGGCATGGACATCAGAATAGACTCTGTTCGCCCACCCGTTTGCAGACCAAACAAAGTACCCCGGTCCCAGACCAGGTTAAACTCCACATAGCGACCACGACGATATAACTGGAACTGACGTTGTGCTTCATTGAATGGCGTGTCTTTGCGCTTCTCCATGATAGGCACATACGCTTTCAGGAAACCTTTGCCAACCGCCTGCATATATTCAAAGCTGGTATCAAAACCCCACTGGTTTAGGTCATCAAAGAACAAGCCACCCACACCCCGGGTTTCTTTACGGTGTTTAAGGTAGAAATAATCATCACACCACTTTTTATGCTCATCATAGACCTGCTCACCAAACGGCGTACACAGTGCCTTAGCCACACTATGCCAGTGCTTAACATCTTCCAGTACAGGATAGAAAGGCGTCAAGTCAAACCCACCACCGAACCACCAGATGGGTTCTTCACCTTCTTTTTCGGCAATGAAGAAACGCACATTCGCGTGACTGGTTGGGATGTGTGGATTTTTGGGGTGGATCACCAAAGACACACCACAGGCATGGAAGCTGCGCCCCGCCAGTTCAGGCCGATGTGCAGTTGCGGATGCTGGCATTGACGCGCCATAAACATGAGAGAAGTTTACTCCCCCCTGCTCGATTACTGCACCGTCACGCATCACACGAGTACGACCACCGCCGCCTTCTTCGCGCTGCCACGCATCTTCTATAAACTTGCCACTGCCATCCGCTTGCTCCAGACCCTGGCATATTTCGTCCTGCAGGGCGAGTAAGAACGCTTTAACGGACTCTAAGTTCACCTGACTCAAGGTCGTTAACTCCTTATGATTTTGCCACTCAGGGCATCACGGATCTGACTTGGGCTGGTTTGCTTACCCAATTCGCCCGCCTGATAAAATGCCACTCGATCACCAAAAGCAGCCTCAGCCTCAGCCAGCGTCTTGGCTGGCTCTTCGCCGCTAAAATTCGCACTGGTAGAAACAATCGGTTTACCAAATGTCTGACACAGCTGTTTAACGACAGGGTGATCGGTCACTCTAATTGCAATGCTTGGGTTGCCGCCGGTCACCCACTCTGGGGCTGTCGCCTTGACTGGCAACAACCAGGTCACAGGGCCTGGCCAGGAGGAAAATATTTCGGCACGTTTATCCTGCGGAATTTTACTGTCATCAACGTACGGCAGGCACTGTGCAAAATTATCGGCGATCAGGATCAGCCCTTTCTCTACCGGGCGGTCTTTCAGTGCTAACAGCGCATGGACGGCTTGTTCGTTATCGGGATCACAGCCCAGACCAAAAATCGCTTCGGTCGGGTAACAGATCAGCCCCCCTTGCTGTAATGCTTCGACGGCATTTTGGGGTAACTGGCGTTGCGTGTCTTGTTCGCTCACTGAGGCTCCTCAATTGTATGCTGACAAACTTTCTGCGGGCATTGTAGCACAGCTTTTCCACCCCGGTGTTTTTGCACCATGACGGGCCAGCCACAGGCCTCACAAGGATGTGCTATCGGTGGATGGTTAACGCTGTACTTGCATTGTGGATAGGTATCGCAGGCGTAAAAAAACTTGCCATACTTATTTTTACGTTTATGTAATGTGCCTTTGTGGCATTTGGGGCAAGGCGGGCCCGGCGCTTCTTCCGGCTCTTCATCATGGGCAATATAATGACACTGAGGATAGCCGGTACAGCCAATAAACATCCCGTAACGGCCATTGCGCACCACTAAAGGTTCGCTACATAAAGGACAGGCACTGTCTTCAAGCACCTTAATGTCGTGGTTATCATGGTGGGCGATGGCGCGAATATAATCGCACGCCGGATAGCTGGCACATCCAAGGAAAGGACCTGATTTACTGTGTTTGATCACCAATTCGGAGCCACATTTAGGACATACTTCATATTCCCGTTCCAGGGCATGCTGGTCTGCATTAAACAATGAATGATCTATTTTACTCATAACAAGTCCCCGTCCACTTCACCCCTTTGGTTTGCGCCTATAATAGTATCAAGGGAACGTGATATAAGGAACACAGTTACGTCAGTCAGGCAATCTGCCTGACTTAACGACATCGCCTTTCGGGATAGAATAAGAGAAACTCAGTGCAACGGGCCGGTTGGCTCTTCAAAGATCAGGTCTTCCATCTGCGCATAGGCATGCTCTTTACCGGGGACATTAAACAGTACCATTAGGATCACCCACTTCAGATCGTCCAGACAGATGGCCTTCTTATCCAACGCGCATAAACGGTCAATGACCATTTCACGCGTGGTGCTATCTATCACCCCGATTTGCTCAACAAACATCAGAAAGCCCCGACATTCGATGTCCAGCATGGCACATTCTTGCTCAGTGTAGATCCGGATCGCGCTATCCGGGCGGGCGTTTAAATAGGGAATTTCATCAGATTGTTGTAAATCGGCCAGTTGTTCAAGCCAGTCCAGTGCTTTGTAAATCTCGTCTTGATTAAAACCGGCCCCGACCAGTTCATCTGTGAGTTCGTTTTGTTCGACGAAGATATCCGCTTCGCTGTGAATATAGTTTTCGAATAAATACATTAGGATATCAAACATAATTAACCCCTCGCTAATTTGATGTAGCCGTCTAGTACGCGTTCTACTTTGTCTTCAAGCTCAAGGTCCAGCAGTCTGGCAAGCACCCTTTCTACTGGCCACTGGGTCCTCTGCGATAAGGTATCTACACTGGTTACCTCAAAGCCGAGATGTTGCAATACGGGGCAGTGCTCCTGTTTTTTGTCACTTTCTACTATATATAGACCGTTTTCGGAGAAAAATCTTACCTCTTCGAGAATATCATCAACTCGCTCGGTGAGTTTTGCGCCCTCTTTTAACAGATAATGACACCCCTGAGACAAGGGGTTTCTGATCGACCCGGGCACAGCAAACACTTCTTTGTTCTGCTCCAGAGCATAACGCGCGGTGATCAAAGAGCCACTTTTTATTTCAGCTTCAACCACAAGCACCCCCAACGACAATCCGGAAATAATGCGATTACGACGCGGAAAGTGCTCGGCTCTGGCCTGACTACCAGGCAAAAACTCGCTGATCAACAGGCCCTGCTCAGCCACCTGCTGATACAAGCGATGATGTCGTCGCGGATAAATCACATCAACACCGGTGCCAAGCACAGCCAAAGTCGGTCCCCCCTGACTCAACGCCCCCTGATGAGCCGCGCCATCTATGCCTCTTGCCAGACCAGAGGTCACCGCCATACCCACGTCACTGAGCGAGCGACCAAACTCCCTGGCTATATCTAATCCGGTGGCTGTGGCGTTACGACTACCAACAATGGCAATTTGCGGTTGAGACAGCAAAGACAATCGACCTTTGCAAAATAACATCAAGGGGGCACTACTGATCTGTTTTAACAGCGGGGGATACGCAGTATCAAAATAACCAACTAACTGAATATGCTGCGCAATACATTGCTGGATCAGAGTATCTATCTTATGCCAGTCTGGCGCTTGCAGATAATGAACAGCATCCTGAGATAGCCCAAACTCGCGCAATGTGGTGGCGGTGGCAACAAAGAGTTCGGCAGGTGAGAGGTGTTGAGTCGCGCGCTCCAGTGTGCGACTCCCCAACCCTGGGCATAGTCTCAGTGCCAGACTGTGCCGTAAATCCAGTGTTGTCATGCTCCCTCCTTGAGCCTGTCCAGTTACTGTGCTTAATTCAATCAGCTTTATGTAGGCGAGGAAGATTAACGACTGCTAACTGAATCTCCCACTCTTACGGGCTGTCGGGTCTTAGTGACCATGGCATAACTAATGTTGTCATATACTTTAAACAGCATCAGTTCACCCACTTTTTCCTGTGGCATATGCCAGACGACGCTGTCTTCGTCATTCCCTTCACCAAACCATTCGCTGACTTCGGTGATCACCTTATCCAGGCTGCTGGCATCCTCGACATAACTTGGGCCCGCGTCACTTTCAATCACTGTAGGAGACTGACGATGAATTGCAAGTACATTCCCCTCTTGCAGGTCATCTTTACGACCTAAGTCGATAACCACCACCGCCATGGTACTGAATTCTCGCAGTTTATTACTGCTAGCAATGATATTGCCAGAAATGGCCTGAACAGGCTGAGTCATTTTAAAGTTAGCCGAGTAACTTTGCCCGCTGGAGATGGGCATCAACACATCACTGGGTTTCACTTCCCGGCGTACTGATTCTATTTTTACCGTACTTGGCTGACCTGCCTCAATGTCGCCTGTCCTTATCACCCGGCCCGTTCCGACCAGAATCGACTCATAGGCCAATATCGCGCCGTTATCCGGGTCACGGTAAGCATCTCCTTTGCGGTAGATACCATAGTTGCCACCCCGGGGGAGATCCCCTTTTACATATAAAAGGTGTCCTTCTATGTTCATTTTATAATTAAAGTTTGACCCCAGCACCATAGGCAATTGCGCAAAGTCGCCTTCAGCCATCGCTTGTTCAAAGCGCATAAACGGTTCCATTACCGCCAATGGCAAGGTAGGTATGGCCTGATTTTTATCGCTTACAACACGAACCTGAGGGGATAACCGACGTACCCCTTTAGCCAGGCTTAGACGCGGATTACCCTCGCTGTCGTAATGTAGCGATAACACGTCCCCCGGATAAATCAGATGCGGGTTCTGGATCTGTGGATTCCACTGCCACAATGCAGGCCACTTCCAGGGACTGTTCAGATACAGACTAGAAATATCCCAAAGGGTATCCCCTTTCTTAACAACATAACGCTCGGGCGCACTGGTTTTTACCGCCAGCGTTTGTGCTAGGGCAGGAAAAACAGCACTCGTTGCCAGCAAAAGGGCGGCAATATGAGATTTCATGCAGGCTTCCTTGAGTTATTTTTCGATATTATCCACCAAAACCTGTTAAAGGGGAACGTGAATGGCTAAAATAAGAGCATACATTACCCCATTTAATTCAAGTGTAAAAGGTATCTATGGCTAAGTTAGCAGTACTGAGTTTTCCAGATGAACGTTTGCGCACGGTTGCAAAACCGGTTGCCGAAGTAAATGACGAGATCCGTCAGATCGTCGCAGACATGCTGGAAACTATGTATGAAGAAAATGGTATTGGCCTTGCTGCTACGCAGGTAGACATTCACCAGCGTATTGTGGTGATCGATGTCTCAGAAGAGCGCGACGAACCGCGTGTGTTGATCAACCCGGAAATCATCGCAAAAGATGGCTCTACCATCAGTGAAGAAGGCTGCTTATCAGTGCCTTACTCCTATGCCAAAGTGGATCGCGCAGAAACGGTGACGGTTAAAGCACTTAACGAGCATGGTGAAAACTATGAGTTTGACGCCGACGGCTTACTGGCCGTGTGTGTGCAACACGAACTAGACCACCTGCAGGGCAAGTTGTTCATCGATTACTTGTCGCCGCTAAAACGCCAGCGGATCCGCAAAAAAATCGAAAAAGAAGCCAAACTGGCGGCACGCGCGTAAGCGTGTCGTTACCGACTATCAATATACTACCTAACTGGAACCTCAAGTGAGCAAATCTCTGCGTATTGTCTTTGCGGGCACCCCGGATTTTGCTGCCAAGCATTTGGCTGCACTGATCGCATCACATCATGACGTTGTCGCTGTTTACAGCCAACCAGACCGCCCCGCCGGCCGCGGTAAAAAACTCAAAGCCAGCGAAGTGAAAACTCTGGCACTGGAACACGATCTGCCCGTCTACCAACCACAATCACTCAAGTCTGACGACGCACAGGCTGAACTTGCTGCACTGAATGCCGACGTAATGGTGGTGGTAGCGTATGGCCTACTGTTGCCTAAAGCCATTCTGGACACACCTCGTTTGGGCTGTCTGAATGTCCATGGTTCAATTCTGCCACGCTGGCGTGGTGCAGCCCCAATCCAACGTGCCATCTGGGCAGGCGATAAAGAAACCGGCGTGACCATTATGCAAATGGATGAAGGCCTGGACACCGGCGACATGCTGCACATCGCTACCTGCCCGATTGATGAAGACGAAACCAGTGCCAGCCTGTATAACAAGCTGGCCGAGCTCGGACCGGGCGCGCTGGTTGCCACATTGGATAAACTGGCTGCTGGCACGCTGAACGCCGAGCCACAGGATGACGCCCAGGCCAATTACGCCAAAAAGCTCTCTAAAGAAGAAGCCAATATTGACTGGCAACTAGACGCACTGCAAATTGAGCGTAACATTCGCGCCTTTAACCCCTGGCCAGTATGCTACACCCAGATGCAGGGCCAGACAGTTAAAATTTGGCAAGCCCAGGTTGTCTCTCAGAAAGGCACACCCGGACAAGTACTCAGCGCCGACAAGAACGGGATCACTATCGCCTGTGGTGAGCAAGCACTAACCATCACACAGCTCCAACCGCAAGGTAAAAAGCCCATGTCGGCACAAGACTTCCTGAATGGCCGCAGCGACTGGGTAGCCCCCGGTAGCCAGGTGGGTGCCTGATGGCCAATGTACGCGCGCTCGCCGCGCAAACTCTGTTTCAGGTCGTTGATAAAGGCCAGTCCCTGACAACCCAACTGCCTTATGCCAGCCGTCAGCTGCCAGTGAAAGATCGCGCCCTGTTGCAACAGATCTGCTATGGCGTTTTACGCCACCTGCCCAGTCTGGAACACTATTGCCAGCAATTGCTCGAGCAACCACTCAAAGGTAAAAACCGGGTATTCCAGTTTTTGTTATACGTGGGTATTTATCAGTTGCAACATATGCGCGTGCCTGCTCACGCCGCAGTGGCAGAAACGGTCAATGCAGCCAATAAACTACAGGCACCAGGTTTAAAGGGGCTAATCAACGCAGTACTACGTAACTTCCAACGTGCTCAGGACACGTTAGAAGCCAGCGCCAATGCAATCCCGGTCTGTCGGTACAACCACCCGGGCTGGTTCATTAAGAAACTGCAAGCCGCTTACCCACAGCAGTGGGAAGAAATTTTAACAGCCAATCAGCAACAGGCACCTATGTGGCTACGCGTTAACCAGCGTCAATCAACCACAGCAGATTATGCAGAGCGTCTTGATGCACAAGGCATTGCCCATACCCTGGATGCGGACTTTGCAGATGGCATTTTGCTGACCAAACCTGTTGATGTTCAACAATTGCCTGAGTTTGCTCAAGGTGCCAGCTCAGTGCAAGATGCAGCAGCGCAAATGGCCGCCCGTTTGCTTGCACCGCAAGACGGCGAGCATATTCTGGATGCCTGTGCCGCACCAGGAGGCAAAACCTGTCATATTCTCGAATTAGCCGATGCCAATGTGATTGCTTTGGATGCCGATGGCGAGCGCCTGAAACGCGTTGACGAAAACCTGCAGCGTCTGCATCTCAGTGCGCAGTGCCTTGAAGCCAATGCGGCCGCACCAGATACCTGGTGGCAAGGTGAACAGTTCGATCGCATTTTATTAGATGTGCCCTGCTCAGCAACTGGCGTGATCCGTCGACACCCGGACATCAAATGGCTGCGTCGTGCCACCGACATTGATGAGCTGGCAACTTTACAAGCCCGTATTCTGGATGCAATCTGGCCGTTACTTAAGCCCGGCGGGACCTTAGTGTATGCCACGTGCTCCGTTTTGCCTCAGGAAAACACAGAGCAAGTAGCCGCGTTTTTATCACGCACAGCGGATGCTCAACTCACGCCATTGCATGAACGGGACACGCCGGACGCACCTGGTTTGCAACTGCTACCAGGTCATACTGATGGCTTTTATTACGCACGGCTGAAAAAACAATAATAGCGCTTAACTAACTTATGAAAATCATCATCTTAGGTGCCGGACAAGTCGGCGGTACACTGGCCGAAAACCTGGTCGGCGAACAGAATGAAATTACCGTTGTCGACATTGACGGAGAACGATTAAGGGAATTGCAGGACAAGTATGATCTGCAAGGCGTAACTGGACACAGTGCCCACCCGGATGTGCTCAGACAAGCCGGTGCCGAAGATGCCGATATGGTCATTGCGGTGACCAGTTCGGATGAAGTGAATATGATCGCCTGCCAGGTGGCATATAGTATTTTTAATACGCCCACTAAAATCGCCCGGATCCGCTCTGAGCAATACCTGAAGTATCGGGAAAAGCTATTTCATAACGATGACTTGCCGGTCGATCACTATATTGCGCCGGAGCAACTGGTTACCCGTTATATTCGCCGCCTGATCGATTACCCTGGCGCATTGCAGGTGCTGCAATTTGCCGAGGGTATGTTATCTCTGGTGGCCGTTAAAGCTTACTATGGTGGTCTGCTGGTTGGCTATGCGCTGTCAGCACTGAAGGAACATATCCCCAATGTGGATACCCGAGTCGCGGCCATTTACCGTCAAGGTAAAGCCATTAAACCACTGGGTACCACGGTCATAGAAGCCGACGACGAAGTGTTCTTCATTGCGGCGACTAAACATATCCGTGCGGTCATGAACGAGCTGCAAAAACTCGAACGGTCTTATCGTAAAATTATGATCGCCGGTGGCGGTAATATCGGTGCCGGTCTGGCCAGATCATTAGAAAAAAATCACAGTGTTAAGCTTATCGAGCGTAATCATGACCGGGCATCATCCTTGTCAGAAATGCTCGACAACACTGTGGTCTTTTGTGGTGATGCGTCTGATCAGGAACTGTTATCCGAAGAACATATTGAACAGGTTGATGTGTTCATTGCGGTCACCAACGACGACGAAGCCAACATCATGGCTGCCATGCTCGCCAAACGCATGGGCGCGCAGAAAACCATGGTGCTCATCCAGCGAGGCGCGTACGTTGACCTGGTACAGGGAGGGGAAATCGACATTGCGATTTCACCTCAACAAGCGACCATTTCAGCTCTGCTTACCCACGTTAGGCGTGGTGATATAGTAAACGTTTACTCACTTCGTAAGGGCGCTGCTGAAGCCATTGAAGCCGTTGCACACGGCGACGAGAACACCTCAAAAGTAGTTGGCCGCGCCATTCGGGACATCAAGTTACCAGCAGGCACCACCATTGGCGCCATAGTTCGTGACGACGAAGTACTGATAGCCCACGATGACACCATCATCCTCTCAGGAGATCATGTCATCATGTTCCTGATCGACAAAAAACAGATTGGCGTGGTTGAAAAGCTCTTCCAGGTCAGTGCACTGTTTGTGTAATGCTCAGGCCCTGGCTGACCAACTGGTTTGGTCAGCTAGTGCTCGTCTTCTTCAGACAGGATAGACAAGTCTATCAGGTAGTCTTTTAACACCGCTTTGATCGTCGTATCCGGGCCCACGACCTGGATCCCCAACGACACATTGCCCTCTGCACTTTCAATAATACGGCACACTTTACCTTTGATAGCAGACGCATTGTCGTCTTTACCTTCAATCAATACTTCACAGTTTTCTGATTCCAGATCGTCAGGCAGGTGTTCTTTTTGAATATCAAACATCATACCCGACAGCGAAATGTCTTTGATCACGCCCACTTCATTGTAGTCGGGCAACTGCAAAATAGCAGGGATTAACGCTGGTACGCGAGTTTGAGCGCGTAGCTGATAGGTTTGTACTTCATGGGGATAGTAAAGAAAAATAAGCCGCGCGGGGTGATTACTAATGGCTTTAATGGTCTCTTTGAAAGCAATGATCTGCCCATTGCTATCTTCAGGCAGGGCCCGGACAATGATCTCCGTCCCCGTCTTCACATAATCAGCCGCCGCGCCGAGTCGCTTAGGGTTGGGATAATTTAAAATAATATACTGATCTTCAAGCACCCCGATAAACTCAGTACGGACGCGTTTCCGGCTGGCTGGCATGACGATTTCAATATCAATCAAACTGCCTGCGGGGATCTGCGTTAAGTGCTTCCTGCTCCGTTGCGTTTTACGCTTCAACATCTTGTAACCCTGCTAACTACTCTGCTGATAGTGTAGCAGCAAAATACAATTATTATAATGGTGAAAAACCCATTACAGGAACAGGGTTACCCTTGTTGTAAATATCCTTTCAGCAAAATTGCTGCATCTCTGAGCGTCATCATACGGCTTTGTACTTCGAGCGTACTCAGAGCCAGGTGTTGTTCATAATGCTCGGTAAAGAACAGCATAGGTTCACCATTACGTTTTGTAATAAAGGTAATACCCAGCATGTGCTCATGATCAGTGTGTGTTAGCCGTCCAGTGTGTTCTTTGAGCACCAGAGGAGGCAAAGTACGTGTTTGCCACAATGCATTTTCTGAAATAATACCGATCACACACTCTCCGGCTTCGACGCCATCGTCACGCTGTAGTGGGACACTTCCGTGAGCAGATGGCAGGCAACTATCATACTGTAAGCACCCGGTTCCACTCATATACTGGTTAAGCTGAGCCACACATTCAGTTAAGTCACTGGCGCCGTCAGACAGGTTTACCCGGCTGATCATCCCTGCTTGAATTGCTTTATGTTTATTTTGATGTGACATGGCAAACATCTCGGCCATTCCTCATAGTTTTGTTTTCTGGCAACACCCACTGTCCGGTGTGGGTAACTTAAAAAAGTAGGGAGTTAACCCTGACGATACAA
Organism: Pseudoalteromonas sp. PPB1; assembly: GCF_015356275.1. Classification (NCBI taxonomy): domain Bacteria; kingdom Pseudomonadati; phylum Pseudomonadota; class Gammaproteobacteria; order Alteromonadales; family Pseudoalteromonadaceae; genus Pseudoalteromonas; species Pseudoalteromonas sp. PPB1. Next base: position 14,763 of record NZ_JACEQV010000036.1, read on the forward strand.
ATATGACACCGCCGCTAATGAAAAAATGCATTTTTTGCGTTTTTTGATATATTTTTTTAACCAGCGTTAATCGAGCTAATACGCAACCTTATACAAAACCACGTATACCCATGATTTAAATGAAATTGTAATTATTTTGAAATGTAAAAGTCAGAAAAATAAATATTAAAAAATTTACAAACATACCTTTATTAGGTCATTAAGATTTGCTCAGGATGCATGCTGAACAACAGACTAGTCTTACGCTATGGCAGCAACGAAAGAGTCGGACCGGCCTTTTGGATAGGTGATGAAACAAGCTAACCCGTCGATACTTCGGGCCCCTCGCCTCGTTCGATTGGCAGTGCTTACGACAGGGATAGATCAACCTTCCACAGCTCGGCTAGCCAGTTTAGATTGGTACAGAAAGCCTTCCATGGCGGTGTATTCCGGCTCGGCCATCCAGTTTAGATTGGTGCAGAAAGCCATCCATGGCGGTGTATTCCGGCTCGGCCATCCAGTTTAGATTGGTGCAGAAAGCCATCCATGGCGGTGTATTCCGGCTCGGCCATCCACAGCTCGGCGCCCCCGGCCTCGCGTTCGGCCAGCTGCGATATGCCGCTGGCATATCGGTCTGGCCTCACCCACGCCAGAACGTGGGGGTGAACAGTACTAACAGGGTGAAAATTTCGAGACGGCCGAATACCATGGCCAAGGTTAAAATCCATTTCGCTGAGTCGGGGATATCCCCATAATGTGCCGCGACATCACCCAAACCCGGGCCAAGGTTATTTAAACATGCCGCGGTTGCTGAAAACGCTGTGATATTGTCCAGCCCGGTGCCCAGCAAAGCAATCATGATGATCACAAAGACCAAGGCGTAGGCCGAGAAAAATCCCCATACAGCTTCGACTACTTTATCGGGAAGCGCTTTACGCCCCAGTTTAATGGAATATATGGCACGAGGGTGAACCAGACGATTCAGCTCTCGGATCCCCTGTAAGTAAAGCAAGAAAACTCGCACCACTTTCATGCCGCCGCCCGTAGAACCGGCACAACCCCCAATGAAACTGGAAAAGATCAGCAAAATAGGCAGGAATAAAGGCCAGGCCGCAAAGCTGTCTGTGGCAAAGCCCGCGGTGGTACTGATAGAGACCGCCTGAAACAGTGCATGATCCAGCGTTTCATCACCATTGCTATATACCTGCTTAGACGACAGCACTGCAAAACATAACACCACCAGCGCAAGCTGAATAAACAGAAAAACCTTGAGCTCAGGGTCTCTGAAGTAAACTTTAATGTTGCGACCCGCCACGGCGGCATAATGCAGTGAAAAGTTGGCGGCGGCAATGAGCAGGAAGAACACACAAATGGCATTGATCATCGGGCTATCAAAGTGGCCTATTGAGGCGTCATAAGTCGAGAACCCGCCAATGGCAATCGTCGCAAACGCATGGCAGATGGCATCGAACCAGCTCATTCCGGCCCAGGCATAAGCCAGCGTACAGGCCAGAGTCAGTGTCACATAGATATACCATAAATGCTTGGCGGTATCGGCTATCCGGGGGGTCATTTTCGAGTCCTTAACCGGGCCGGGTGTCTCCGCCCGGTATAGCTGCATGCCACCAACGCCTAGCATTGGCAATACCGCAACGGCCAAAACAATGATCCCCATACCACCGAGCCATTGCAATTGCTGGCGATAAAAAAGAACTGATTTAGGTAAGTATTCAATACCCGTTAATACCGTTGCGCCCGTGGTTGTCAGGCCAGAAAACGCCTCAAAAACCGCATCGGCAAACGACAGATTGGGTTCACTTAAGAAGATCAGCGGCACAGCCGCAAAAGCCCCCAGTACCAGCCAGAACAAGACCACGATCAAGAAGCCCTCTCTGGCTTTCAGATCGCCCTGCTCTTTGCGGTTTGGGTAATAGGCCATCAGGCCAATCAGCACGCTAAAGATAAATGCCAGGACAAACGGCACACCACCGCCGTCCTTATAGATCAAAGACACCAGAGCCGGTGGCACCATAGTCAGACTAAAGAGCGCTACAAGCTGTCCGAGTATCTTTATAATGGTACGAAATTGCATGGCGCGATTCGCGAGTTATTGTAATTACACCTGATTGTCTAATACATCACTCAGTTAGTAAACCGCGAAACCCGCCTCAGGACGCTTTGAGCCTGAATGACACAGCACCATGCGTCAGATCATGCACCGACGCAATCGCTGTTTTTGCTTCACGACTATCCAGTTCAATCTCCCAGGAGATAGACGCACCATACTGCTTATCTATATTAAGCACGGTGTATTGGCTAGTAAGGTGCTGCTCTATACTCCCCTGCAGGGCATAGTCAGATTCACCCACTAAGGTAGTGGCGGGGATCTTAATTTGCGTCGGCAGTGTGTCCAGCGCATTGTTAAGTGTCCCGCCATAAGCGCGCACCAACCCCCCAGTGCCAAGCTTGATGCCCCCGAAATAACGTGTGGTCACGGCGGTGATCTCTCCCAGTCCGGAGCCCAGCAACACATTTAGCATTGGTTTACCGGCCGTGCCATTGGGTTCCCCATCATCTGAAAAGCCCAACACATGGCTGCCACCCGGCGCACCGGCAATATGGGCCCAGCAATTATGCCGGGCATCCGGATATTGCTCGTTAATAGCACGGATAAATGCCTTAGCATCCTCTAAGGTGGGCGTATGGGCAATGTGCACGATAAACGTGCTTTTCTTAATTTCTTCGTGATGTGAAATGGTACTGCTTGGAATGGCGTATTCAGACATGAGAATTCAACAAAACAACACGGGGAGCACAAGGCTCCCAGTTTAACACAGTTAACTCCGACGCTGTCTTAATCCAGCGCCAGATCCCGGGTCATATTCTCCAGGCGGTCATCATGGACAATGATATTATCTTCGATGCGGATCCCGCCGTATGGCTTGAACGCGTCGACTTTATCCCAGTTAACGTACTGTTTGTTGTCAGTTTGCGCCAGCTCACCTAGCAAAGAGTCAATAAAATACAAACCAGGTTCAATGGTAAATACCTGACCAGCTTCAATCTTACGTGTACAGCGCAAGAACGGGTGCCCTTCTGGTGGTGCCTGATGCGTCCCCAGCTCATCCGCCATAAAACCGCCCATGTCATGAACCTGCAAGCCCAGGTGGTGACCCAGACCATGCGGGAAGAACGTCGATGTAATGCCCTGCGCCAGGATCCCGTCAACGCTCAGGCCACGCACCAGATCAAAATCCACCAGCACCTGAGCTATGCGCTTGTGGCAGTCCAGGTGCAACTCGCCATATAGCTTACCCGGTTGTAATCCCTGACCTAACTCAATCTGATGGGTATTCATCACCTCGATAAGATCAGAAAACTCTCCCTGACGCGCAAAATCATAAGTACGCGTAATGTCAGATGCGTAACCATTGAAGTTAGCCCCTGCATCAATCAGGAAAGATAAGTGCTGCTGCGGCGCACGACGCTCAAAATGTGTGTAATGCAAGATCGCACAATTCTCGTTTAACGCCACAATGTTGCCGTACGGCGTGTCATTTTCCATGTGCTCAGTGGCTTGCAAATAGGCCTGCTGAATACCGTACTCAGACTCTTTGGCATAAAAGGCATCGCGTGCGGCTTTGTGGCCCAGCACTGCAAGGCGATTTGCTTCGCGTAAACAGGTAAGTTCATAGTGGGTCTTGTAGGCGCGGTGGAAATGCAAATAGTTCATCACCGGCTCCGGGTTCACCTGCGTAAATCCGAGTGCTTGTGCCACTTCAAGATACTCACCAATATAAGCCAGGTTAGCTTTATCGTACGGTAAGTATTGTTCAACCTGATCGGGCTGAAGCAGCAATTGAATGTCAAAATAATCAGCCCAATAGTCACTCGGCTCGTCCGGTACTTTGTGCCAGAAATCCACTGGGCGATAGAAAATCAATTTAGGCTTATCAGTGCCATTCACGACCAGCCAACAGTGCGGATTATCGATGACCGGTAACCACGCCTTGAATTGCGGGTTCACCTTGAACGGATAATACATGTCATCCAGAAACTGGCGCTTGGCCTGCCCGGAGTGGATCACGAGCCCATCCAGATTCTCACGTTCAATTATGGTCTTCGTACGCTGTTGCAGCGTTGCGATATGCTCGGCATACAAATTTGCTAATTGTTCCATTGGTGTACCCATTTTATTTAATTCGCTTGTCACTGAGTCTAACATAGCGCCACAGGTTTAAAGAAGTAAAGCCGGCCGCGGTCAGCCTCGCTATCGCGAGACAAACCGACAACTGAACAGGGTATGCGCTTTACTTACCGCCAATCTGCATATCGAGAATGCCAGCCAGAATGTTCCCCTCACGACCTAACTTGGTGTGATAAACCTGGCGATACGCCATAACATTTTTGACATAGTCACGGGTTTCCCGATAAGGGATCAATTCGATCCATAACTCCGCAGGCATGGCCTCTTCCGGGATCCAGCGCTTCACACGATGAAAGCCGGCATTGTAAGAAGCTGTGGCCAGGATCTCATTGCCTTTATTCTTGCCTTTCAGGTAATCGAGATAATCGGTACCCAGACGAATATTGGTCGCCGGTTTCATTAATTGACGTGTCGATACCCGTGACTTAGCCACATACTTCGCGGTGCTGGGCAGGAGCTGCATCAAACCATATGCATCTGCATGGGAACGCGCATCGGGTGCGAATGAACTTTCTCTGCGGGCAATGGCAAAGCTCCATGCCAAATCAACCTTATTGCGTTCGCTGTAACGAACGAACAGATCGTCAAATGCCATTGGAAAACGTAAGTCTACATAGTTCCAGGCTTTGATCTGTGCCAGCGTATAAATGGTGCTGTCATACCAATCGAGCTCAGCTGCCAGTACCGACGCCGCCAGTTTTTCCGCGGTGCTTGAAGTATTGGTTAAATAATTCCACTCACGCCGCGCTGCGGTAAAACGCTCCAGCTCATAGAGCGCTTTTGCCCGTTTGAAGCCCGGCGCTTGTGATACCTTGGCCACAATGCTCGGCGGCACATTCAGCGGCTCAGCATTGAGTTGCGCAGGCAGATCCAGGCGCGCAGCGGCAAGAAAGCCATAGTAATCGCGCTTTGATGCAATTTGTCGCCACAAGGCTTGCGCCTTCTCCATCTGATTACGTTTGGCATAGCTATAGCCCAGCCAATATGTCTGACCATGACTGAGATTTTTCATGCCCGTAAACAACACAGCGATCCCTTCCCAGTCCTGCTCTTTAAGCATGTTACTCATCAGCCACTGGCGCAGTTTCTTATCCTGTAATTCCGCGGGCACTTTGTTTAGCCAGAACTTTGCCTGCTCATGCCCTTTGGACGCCAGTGCCAGGGCAAACCGATATGCCACACTGTCCTGTTGTGCCTGCGTAAAGGTAAACATGCCCTGCAATTTATCCCAGGCGCGCAATGCCAGCTTAGGATCGCGCCAGATCAAACGCCGGACACCATAGACGGCTATCTCTGCTTCTTTGGCAGAGCGCTGCTTATATCGGTAAAGACCAGCAGATGCGCTGGGATCGCGCCGTACGCTAAGATAGAGATCTGCCAAGTAGGCTTCTTTGCGGGGCAACAAGGTTTTTAAATACTTGAGTAGCGACGCCTGACCGCCCTGCGCGGCGTGCGTGATCCTTTGCCACACCAACGCTTGTGTCCGATACCCGGCTTTTTGCCAGCGGCTAAACAATTTGTCGCAAGCTTTAGGTTGTGATTTACCGACAACCCACAATGGTTCTACCTGATCCAAAATGGCTTTCTCTGGCGCGCCTAGGTCCAGCTGGAACTGTAAGTAGGTACATTTCAGATCCGCATTGGTGGTGTCCTGATAATGCTCTATAAAGAGGGCTTTTTTATTGCGACGCTTGAGATAATTCAACCAGCTCTTTCGTACCATCCAGTCCAGTGGCGTATGATCATAAATCGACAAAAAGCGCCCTATCTCGTCCTGATATTTTAGTTTTGGATGGCGTTTATAGAAGGTTGCCTCAACATAAGGCTTAAGGGGATGATCGAGCTCGGCAAGCGACTTTTTAAAGGCCTGATAATTGCCACTCCACGCCACCCGCTCTGCGTCTTTGAACGCCTGATGCGGATCCGCAGCTTGTCCCAGGTGGCTCCAGGCCCCGCTGCACACTGCAAGGCACGTGACAGCAAAACGACTAAACCATAATTTCATAGGCTTAACTTTCATTCTCTTGATTGGCAGTCAATGTTCTGGGGTGTCTAAAATGCAACTAAAAAAGGCCCACACCAAAACACCTTCCTTTCTGTGAGTTCCCTGCCCGGGCGCACTGTGTGCACACCAAACAGTCGTGTTTGACACCAGACTATTGTGTGACAACTTGCCCAAGGCTTAACGTCCGGACAAACCTTGTCATCCGGAAAATAATCAGCCAAACCACCTTAGCATTGTGCCTAACCCTTTGCAGTAAACCTGCGGTAAATTTTTCATTGCAATTTTCTTTTAAAGACGCCACACTGAATGAAATGACAACTCATCGTACCAGTGTAAAAACACGGGAGAACATGTATGTTAATGAAACGCGAGTCCTTTGTTGTGGATTTCTACAAAGGCAAAATCGCTGAGTTTAAGTTTTGTTTGCCAGGTTCGGTCAACAAATTATCTCAGCAAACCCTGCAAGATTGTCATGCGGCGCTCAAAGAGCTGGCACAACGTGATGACATCGACGGCCTGATTTTTAGCTCCGACAAAGACCACTTTATTGTTGGTGCCGATATTTTCGAATTCCTGCCCACCTTTGACCGCCCGGAAGCCGAACTGGTTGAATGGATCAAAGCAGCCACCGACGTATTTGATGCCCTGGAAGATTTACCTTTCCCAACCTTGTCTGCGGTCAATGGTCTGGCACTGGGCGGTGGTTGTGAGTGGGTACTTGCTACCGATTATCGTATTGCTTCTGAAAGCGCAAAGATTGGCCTGCCAGAAGTGAAGCTGGGCATTATGCCTGGCTTTGGTGGTACCGTACGTCTGCCACGCCTCATTGGTGCGGACAACGCGATGACCTGGATCACCACAGGTAAAGAAAACCGCGCAGCCAATGCCCTGAAAGTAGGCGCCGTGGATGCGGTGGTTGCTCAGGATAAGCTGATGGACGCCGCACTGCGTACCATGGAACAAGCAGCTGCTGGCAAGCTAGATTGGCGCGCCAAACGTCAGGTTAAGCTTGACCCGCTGAAAATGAACCGCGTTGAGCAAGGCATGAGCTTTGCAATGGCGGAAGGCATGGTGATGGCCAAAACTAAAGGTCACTACCCGGCTCCTGTGATGGCGGTTAAAACCATCAAAGCTGCTGCCAATATGGGTCGCGATGAAGCCATGGCCGTTGAGAACGCGAGCTTCGCTAAGTTGGCTAAAACCGCTGAAGCGGCGGCACAAACCGGAATCTTCCTGGCCGATCAGTACGTTAAAGGCGTTGCTAAGAAACAAGCGAAACAAAGCCAGACTGATATCAAACAAGCTGCGGTACTGGGCGCGGGCATCATGGGTGGCGGTATCGCTTACCAGTCGGCGTATAAAGGCACACCGATTGTCATGAAAGACATCAGTCAGGGTGCGCTGGACCTGGGCATGGGTGAAGCGGCTAAGTTGCTGGGCAAAAAAGTCGAGCGTGGTCACATGAAGCTGGACAAAATGGTTGGCACACTGGCACAGATCAAACCGACGTTGAATGACCGTGACCTGGAAGGCAGTGACATCATCGTTGAAGCGGTTGTCGAAAACCCTCAGATTAAGAAAACCGTACTGGCGGGCCTTGAACAGCAACTACCCGCAGGCACTATCCTGACCTCGAACACCTCAACCATTCGCATCGATGAACTGGCAGAAGGACTGACGCGTCCTGAACACTTCTGTGGTATGCACTTCTTTAATCCAGTGCCAAAAATGCCGCTGGTTGAGATTATTCGCGGCGCGAAAACCTCCGATGACACCGTTGCGGCTGTTGTCGACTATGCTCTGAAACTGGGCAAGTCGCCAATCGTTGTGAACGATTGTCCGGGTTTCTTCGTGAACAGAGTACTGTTTCCATACTTTGCCGGTTTCAGCCAGCTAGTCGTAGAGGGTGCTGACTTCACACAAGTCGACAAAGTCATGGAAAATGTCTTTGGCTGGCCAATGGGTCCGGCTTACCTGCTGGACGTTGTTGGGATCGACACAGCCAATCACTGTACCGGCGTGATGGCAGATGGTTTCCCAACCCGCATGGCACGTCAAGACAAAGATCCGGTTGCCCACCTGGCCAACGCAAATCGCTTTGGACAGAAAAACCAGAAAGGTTTCTACCAGTATGCACCTGACCGCAAAGGTCGCCTGAAGAAGAGCAAAGATGCCGACGCCGTTGCCCTGCTGAGTGAAATTTGTGATGCACCTGCACAGTTTGACAAACAAACCATCATCGAGCGCTGTATGGTACCGATGATCAACGAAGTCCTGCTATGTCTGCAAGAAGGCATTGTTGCCTCACCACAGGAAGCCGATATGGCGCTGATCTACGGTATTGGCTTCCCGCCGTTCCGTGGTGGCGCATTCCGTTATCTGGATCAACTGGGTCTGGCGGAATTTGTAGCAATTGCCGATAAGTACGCACATTTAGGCGAAATCTATCAGGTGTCGGAGCAAACCCGTGAGTGGGCAGCTGCCGGTAAAGTATTCTACAAAGTGGAGGGTCAGTAACATGGAACAGGCTGTAATCGTAGATTGTATTCGTACGCCAATGGGCCGCTCCAAAGCTGGCGTGTTCAAACACAAACGTGCTGAAGATCTGAGTGCCCACTTGATGAAAGGGCTACTAGATCGCAACCCGGCTGTGGCACCGGATTCTATCGATGACATTTACTGGGGGTGTGTACAACAAACCCTGGAGCAAGGCTTCAACGTGGGCCGTAATGCCGCCCTGCTGGCAGGTATTCCACATACCGTACCTGCTGTCACGGTAAACCGCTTGTGTGGTTCTTCCATGCAGGCACTGCATGATGCTGCACGTGCGATTATGACTGGCGCTGGCGATACTTACCTGATCGGTGGTGTGGAGCACATGGGCCATGTCCCGATGACGCACGGTAATGACTTCCACCCGGGTTTGTCGACTTCGGTTGCACAAGCCGCAGGCGTCATGGGTCTGACTGCGGAATACCTGGCTACCCTGCACGGTATTAACCGTGAGCAACAAGATGCTTTTGCGGTGCGCTCTCATCAACGCGCTCACGCAGCCACGGTCGAAGGCCGTTTCGCACGTGAAATTTTACCGATGGAAGGTCACGATGCCGATGGCGCGCCTGTCCTGGTTGAACACGACGAAGTTATCCGTCCGGAAACCACCATGGAAGGCCTGAGCCAGTTACGCCCGGTATTTAATCCGGCTTCAGGCACAGTCACAGCAGGTACGTCATCTGCTCTGTCGGATGGTGCTTCTGCCATGCTGGTTATGAGTGAGTCAAAAGCCAGAGAACTGGGCCTGCCGATCCGCGCACGCATCAAGTCAATGGCGGTTGCAGGCTGCGATCCATCCATCATGGGTTACGGTCCGGTTCCTGCCAGCCAGAAAGCGCTGAAACAAGCAGGTCTGAGCATTGAAGATATCGATGTGGCAGAGCTGAACGAAGCGTTTGCTGCACAGTCATTACCGGTTCTGAAGGACCTTGGCTTACTGGATGTTGCCGATGAGAAAGTCAACCTCAATGGCGGAGCGATTGCGCTGGGCCACCCTCTGGGCTGTTCAGGCTCACGGATCAGCACATCCTTAATCCATATTATGGAAGACAAAGATGCAAAGTATGGCCTTGCGACTATGTGTATCGGTCTTGGCCAGGGTATCGCCACCGTGTTTGAACGCGTTGACGACTAACCAGTACGCGATTCCCTAACCATTTTAACTTGGTGACCAAGGCAAGCTGCATATCGTAGCTTGCCTTTTTTATGTCCTGGCAGCGACCCATTCACACGAGTATTTATTTGTCATACAAGGCGCGCTAGAATAGGCGTTTTATTTTCCGGGGACACTGCCATGAACTTTGACAACACTGACCATACTCTTGATGCGATTGGCTTACGTTGTCCCGAACCCGTAATGATGATCCGCGGCAAAGTGAGGAAGATGCGCGAGGGTGAAACTTTGTTGATCCTGGCCGATGACCCATCTACTACCCGGGACATACCCAGTTTTTGTGAGTTTATGGATCACACTTTGGTAGCAAAAGAAGTGGATGACCTCCCTTACCGCTACCTGGTAAAGAAAGGAAAATGATTTTTAAGCTGGTGCGATTACCTCACCAGCCAAATTGCGCAAACTGTTTTTCGTGATATTAGTCTCGCTGCACAACAACCTGAGGGACAGAGCCTCTCAAATCCAGTGAAATGCGGTACCAGCCTTTTCTGTCTGGCATAAATCCAAAGTAGTTATATACCGTGTCACAGTCCGCGACAACCGCTTTGCCCACACTCACTTTGCCATCGTAGCGAAAGCCACAGTTATAACCTGGCGTCCATTTCGCATCCGCAATTTTAAATTCGTACACTTTACCTGGGCTCATAAAGCGGACCCGTACGCTGTATAGACCCGTCTGGGTCTGTGTCAATCGGTAGACTTCGTCGGCATCCCACAAAGTAAAGTCGCCGCGTAAATACATAGGTCTGTCCATCGCTGGAGACGTATTGCTTGTGACTTGCTGCTCACTTGAACTATCCGTTGACTGATGAGGTGCCGTCGTACAGGCACTCAAACCCAATGCCATTATCAAGGCAATGATGTGCTGTTTCATTGTTAATCCCGATCACAAAAATAAAAGCCAGCACGAATGCTGGCTTGTTTTAAGAGTGACTGTCTTAGTTTTGTAAGACAGAGATATCCGCCGTATTGAGGAACAAACGGCTAAGCTGGCTGAGTAACGCCAGACGGTTTTGCTTAACTGCTTCGTCGTCAGCCATCACCATGACATTATCAAAGAAGTTATCTACGGCTTCGCGCAGACTCGCTAGTCGAGTCAACGCCTGTTGGTAATCCCCTTGCGCATAAACCGGTGCCAGCTCGGCGGTCAGTGCTGCGACTTCCTGAGCCAACTGTTGCTCCGCAGCTTCAGACAACAAGGCTGTATTCACCTCAGCGTCGCTGGTGACATTATTCTTCGCCAAAATGTTGTTAACGCGCTTGTTGGCCGCAGCCAGCGCTTCTGCCTGTTCCAGTGTTCTGAAGTGGCTCACCGCTTTAACACGACGATCAAAATCAACCGGCTGAGAAGGACGACGTGCCAGTACCGCCTGGATCACATCTACCGCAATACCTTCATCCTGATACCAGGCACGGAAGCGACCCAGCATGAACTCAAAGACCTCTTCGCCAACATTGTCGTTGGTCAGCTTGTCACCGAACAAAGCCCGAGACTTTTCGACCAGCGCATGAATGTCCAGCTCCAGCTCTTTCTCAACCATGATGCGCAGTGCACCAATGGCTGCACGACGTAGAGCAAATGGATCTTTATCACCTTTTGGCGTCTGACCAATACCAAAGATCCCCACCAGGGTATCAAACTTATCAGCCAGTGCGACTGCGCAGCTGATTGGGTTTGAAGGCAAAGCATCGCCAGCAAAGCGCGGCATATACTGCTCATTCTGCGCCACCGCCACCTCTTCGGCCTCACCGTCAATACGTGCGTAATGCATACCCATTACACCCTGTACATCGGTAAACTCCATGACCATTTCAGTCATCAGATCCGTTTTGCTCAATAGGCCGGCACGTTCTGCTAACGCTTTATCTGAGCCCAATTGCTCAGCAATAAAGCCGGCCAACGCGGCAATGCGCTCTGACTTGTCTTTCAATGTGCCTAGCTGTTTCTGGAACAACACAGTGCCTAATGATTCCAGACGGCTTTCCAGCGTTTTCTTCTTATCGGTTTCAAAGAAGAACTGTGCATCCGCCAGGCGTGGACGAACCACTTTCTCATTACCAGAGATGACCACACTTGGATCTTTACTTTCAATGTTTGATACAAACAGGAATTTGTTGATCAGCTGACCTGACTTATCCAGTAGCGGGAAGTACTTCTGGTCGTCTTTCATGGTGTAGATCAGCGCTTCAGCAGGGACCGACAGGAACTCTTCCTCGAATGAGGCCACCAAAGTAACCGGCCACTCTACCAGGGCTGTCACTTCTTCCAGCAGATCTTCATCCATCGCAACAACCGCACCCAGCTTGTCCGCTTCAGCATTGATCTGTTCACGAATGAGCGCTTTACGTGCTTCATAGTCAGCGATGACATAGGCCCCTTTCAGCGTATCAAACGCGTCATCGGCATGATTGATGCTCACACGTTCCGGGTGGTGGAAACGGTGGCCTTGTAGCTGGTTTGAAATGGCTTTACCCAGGACTTCACCCTGTACTATTTCCCCACCTAGCAAGGCAGCGACCGTGTGAACCGGGCGGATAAATTGTGTTTTGTTGGCACCCCAACGCATTGGTTTTGGGATCGGCAACTTGGCCAGTGACTTGGCAATGGCATCGGATAACAGCGCGCTGGCCTGTTGACCTGCGACAGTGGCACGGTGCAACAACCAGGCCCCCTTGTCTGTTTCCAGTGTCTCCGCTTCAGAGACTTCGATACCACAGCCACGTGCCCAGCCCATTGCCGCTTTAGTCGGATTACCGTCTGCATCGAAGGCGGCTTTAGTTGCCGGACCACGCTTCTCAACCACTTTGTCCTGTTGCTGGGTTTGTAAGTTTGCGACTTTTAAACCCAGACGACGTGGTGATGCGTACCAGCTAATATCTTCAAATGCCAGCTCAAGGCCGGTCAGCTCAGCCTGCAGATTGTCAGCAAAGGATTCTGCCAGCTTGCGTAAGGCTTTTGGTGGTAACTCTTCAGTACCAATTTCAACAAGTAGATTTTCTGTGGTCATGATTAATCCTTACAAAGCGGGAATCCGAGTGCCTCACGGGCCTCATAATAAGCCTGAGCACAGGCCTTAGACAGCGCACGTACGCGTAGAATATAACGCTGGCGTTCTGTCACAGAAATCGCATGACGGGCATCCAACAGATTGAATGCATGCGATGCCTTCATTACCTGCTCATAGGCTGGTAAAGGCAGCCCCGCTTCGATCAGCTTCTGGCTTTCCAGCTCACACTGATCAAACTGCTTGAACAATGCGTCAACATCCGCATGCTCAAAATTGTAAGTCGACTGTTCAACTTCGTTCTGATGGAACACATCGCCATAAGTCACACGGCCCATAGGACCATCGGTCCAGACCAGATCATAAATGCTGTCCACACCTTGTATATACATTGCCAGACGTTCCAAACCATAGGTGATTTCGCCAGTAACCGGCGCGCATTCCAGACCACCCACCTGTTGGAAGTAAGTGAACTGAGTCACTTCCATGCCATTCAACCAGACTTCCCAGCCAAGACCCCAGGCACCCAACGTCGGTGATTCCCAGTTATCTTCTACGAAACGCACTTCATGAGTCAGGGTATCGATACCAAGCGCTTCCAATGAGCCCAGATATAGCTCCTGAATATTTTCAGGTGATGGCTTCAATACGACCTGAAATTGATAATAGTGTTGCAGGCGGTTTGGATTTTCGCCGTATCGGCCGTCAGTCGGACGACGACAAGGTTGTACATACGCGCTCGACATTGGCTCTGGGCCAATCGATTTAAGAAAGGTCAGCGGATGAAACGTGCCCGCACCCACTTCCATATCCAGTGGTTGCGCAATAACACAGCCTTGCTGTGCCCAATAGTCCTGTAAAGCCAGGATCAACCCTTGGAAGGTTTTGATATCGTATTTTTGCATAGTTGGCTTATTTTTGTATGGTACATGGAACCCAGTGTGGCTGCTCAAAACAGTGGCCAGTCCGGGCTAATAATGTCTGAAAATTATGCTCAGTATACCGCGAGCGTCGCGCTGTTTTAAGCGTTATCACTAAAAAAGCACGTAAAAAACCACGCTTCCCACTCTCTGTTTACCCGCTCATTTTGGCCTTTAAATATCAGACAAAGCATCAAAGTGAGCGCATGAAACAAAAAAGCCACTCGCTGTGGAGTGGCTTTTTGGAAGTTATCGACAAGCAGTAACTTGTTTATACATCCAGGTTCACAACGCGCAATGCGTTTTGTTCGATGAAATCGCGGCGTGGTTCTACTTGATCACCCATCAGGGTTGCAAACAACTGGTCAGCTGCAATGGCATCTTCGATGGTCACGCGTAACATACGGCGTGCCGCCGGATCCATTGTGGTTTCCCAAAGCTGGTCTGGGTTCATCTCTCCCAGTCCTTTATAGCGTTGTGTATACAAGCCGCGCTTGGACTCTGCAATCAACCAATCCAGTGATTCAGCGAATGTCTCAACAGGCTGCGTTTTTTCACCACGTTGTACATAGCCAGTTTCGCTGATCAAGTGTGCAACTGACTTACCTGTATTCACAATGCGAACATAGTCTTTTGATGTGATGAAGTCGTAATTCAGTGTATAAGCTTTATCCACGCCATGCTGGCGAATATTAACAACCGGATAGTACATGTGACGTTCGTCATCATAGCTTACTTCCGCATTGTAGATAGTGGCATCTTCATCATGCTTATCCAGGTCAGCAACGAACGCTTGAATCCAGCCTGTTACTTTCGCTTCATCACTCAGGTCTGCTTCACTAAGTTCATTCTGGTATAACAGACGAGACATCATGGCACGCGGGTACTTACGTGTCAGACGTTCGATCACGTCAATGGTTTTCTGATAATCATGGACCATATTCTCAAGGCGATTACCGGAAATGGCCTCGGCGCCCTCGCTTGAGTAGATACTGGCACCATCTAACGCTAACGTTGTCAGGTAGTCTGTCAGCCCATGGTCGTCTTTAATGTAGCGCTCTTGTTTGCCTTTTTTCACTTTGTACAGCGGCGGCTGAGCAATATAAACGTAACCACGCTCAATGATTTCCGGCATTTGACGATAGAAGAAGGTCAACAGCAGTGTACGAATGTGCGAGCCGTCGACGTCCGCATCGGTCATGATAATAATGCGGTGATAACGCAGTTTTTCCGGGTCGTATTCGTCACGGCCGATACCACAGCCCAATGCAGTGATCAGTGTGGCAACTTCCTGCGAAGACAACATCTTATCGAAACGTGCCTTTTCAACATTCAGGATTTTACCTTTTAGTGGCAAAATAGCCTGATTCTTACGGTTACGGCCCTGCTTAGCCGATCCACCCGCTGAGTCACCCTCCACAATGTAGAGTTCAGATTCTGCCGGGTCACGTTCCTGACAGTCAGCAAGTTTACCAGGTAGACCTGCTAAGTCCATGGCGCCCTTACGACGTGTCATTTCACGCGCTTTACGTGCAGCTTCACGGGCACGTGCAGCATCAATGATTTTGCTTACAACTGTTTTAGCATCGCCTGGATTTTCTAGCAGATACTCTGTTAGCTTTTCAGCCATTGCTTGTTCAACCGCACCCTTCACTTCACTTGAAACGAGCTTGTCTTTAGTTTGAGAAGAGAATTTTGGATCTGGCACTTTAACACTCACTACAGCCGTTAAGCCTTCGCGCGCATCATCACCTGTCGCGTTACTTGCTGTTTTAGCTTTCTTGTTAAAGCCTTCTTTTTCCATGTAGTTGTTTAGCGTACGAGTCAGTGCACTACGGAAACCCGCTAAGTGTGTACCACCGTCACGCTGAGGAATGTTGTTAGTAAAACAGTAAATATTTTCTTGGAATCCATCATTCCACTGCATGGATACTTCAACACTAATGCCGTCTTCACGTTCTGAAGTGAAGTTGAATACATTTTGATGAACAGGCGTTTTTTTGCGGTTCAGGTATTCAACGAACGCCTGAATACCACCTTCATATTTGAAATGGTCTTGCTTGTTCTCTTCACGCTCATCGCTCAGGATAATACTTACCCCGGAGTTCAGGAAAGACAGTTCACGCAGTCGTTTTGCCAAAATATCATAATGGAAGTTGGTATCAGAGAAAGTTTCCGCACTTGGCCAAAATCTCAGCTCTGTTCCCGTGCTCTCAGCTTCGCCAATTACACCCAGTGGCGCATCTGGTACACCCATAGTGTATTTCTGCTGATGCACTTTGCCATCACGGCGAATTGTTAGTTGTAGTTTTTCTGATAGTGCATTTACAACAGAAACACCTACACCGTGTAGGCCGCCTGATACTTTATAAGAATTGTCATCGAATTTACCACCAGCATGTAGCACGGTCATGATGACTTCTGCCGCAGACACCCCTTCTTCAGGGTGCAGTTCCGTTGGGATACCACGGCCATTGTCTCGAACTGACACAGAGCCATCAGTATGGATAGTAACGAAAATATCGTCACAGTGTCCTGCCAACGCCTCGTCAATAGAGTTGTCGACGACTTCGAAGACCATGTGATGTAGTCCAGTACCATCATCAGTGTCCCCGATATACATTCCCGGACGCTTCCTTACTGCATCCAATCCCTTCAGTACTTTAATACTCGATGAATCGTAATTATCAGACATGGTGTATTCCAATTATTTTGTTATTAAGCGGCCATGTTCCACGTGGAACATCTCAACATTTCGTTTCATGGGTTCCACAATGGCCTGGATACTTTCGGAGTTTATCGCAGTGATAAATAGCTGCGACTGACATTCTGCAAGTAAATGCGCGATGCTCAGCATCGTCTCCTGGCTCAACTCCGAAGGTAAATCGTCGATAAGCAATATGGATTGCTTCTCGGTCTCGACCTCAATTAAATTATTCTGTGCGATTTTTAGCGCATAGAGTGTCAACTTTAACTGACCCCGAGACAGTATATTTTCAACGCCGTGACCATTAGCATAAAAATTAAAATCGGCTTTATGCGGCCCTTTAGTTGTATAGCCAAGCTTGCTATCCCGCTCCAGTTGGGCGTTTAGCACCTCAGCTAGTTCCCCTTTCCAGCCTGCGTCATAGCGCATTTCAAGGCCTTTAAAGATGGGGCTTATCACCCCTATCTTATCAAAAAAATGGCGCTCAAACCTACTTATATACGCCTTTCTGAACATATTTATTTGCTCAGCCAAACGAACAAATTCTCTGTCCCAAGTACGTATCTGAAGCTGGTACTGAGCAGGCTTAGTTTTCAGCAAAGCATTTCGTTGTTTAAGCACTTTGTTGAAGTCTTTCCAGACACTATAAAACTGATGTTCCACGTGGAACACCCCAAGGTCGAGAAACTTTCGTCGCTCTTTTGGTCCGCCAAAAAACAACTCGTAGCTCTCTGGTGTGATCACCTGAGTGGGCAGGATCTGCGCCAATTCAGCGATTTTTCGACTCGATTGACCCTGGATCCTGAGCTGTGTTTCACCCTGTAAGTTTTTGCTTATACCTATGGGGATAGATAAACTATGAAGTTGCTTTTTACCATGAACAATACATTTATCTTGCTCATGACGGATCATCAACTTATGTTTGTTCGTTCTAAATGAACGTCCATTAGAAAGGAAATAAATGGCTTCAAGCAGACTGGTTTTTCCACTGCCATTTTCACCTAAAATGATATTGATTTGTTCGCTTGGTGAAAAAGAGAGGGCCTCAATATTGCGAAAATTATTGAGGCTAATTTGAGTTAAACTCATTTAAGAGCACACACTAATTTCTACAGGCGCATAGGCATAACGACATACATTGCAGTGTCGTCGCTCGCCCCTTCGATCAGGGCACTGCTATTGGTATCTGCTAATGTAAACTGCACATCTTCTGTTTTTAGTGTGTTAAGTACATCCAACAAATAGGAGACGTTAAAGCCAATTTCCAGGTCATCCCCCTGATATTCAACCTCAACAGTTTCCTCTGCTTGCTCCTGTTCCGGATTATTCGCACTGATCTTTAACATGCCATTCGACAGATTAAGACGGACTCCACGGAACTTTTCATTCGACAGAATAGAAACGCGCTGAAATGCACTGCGTAACCACTCTCGGTTTGCATTTACCAGCTTATCACCACCACGTGGTAGCACTCGGCGATAATCCGGGAAACGTCCATCCACTAACTTACTTGTCAAAGTAAACTCAGGATCTAAAATACGAATATGATTACTGCCAAACTGAATGGTGAGAGGCTCATCATCTGCAGGTAACAAACGCATGATCTCCTGCACACCCTTGCGTGGAATGATCAGCTGACGCTGTGTATTCAATGACGCACCTAATTGATGCTGGGCAATTGCTAGCCTGTGTCCATCGGTTGCAACTGTTTTAATCTCACTATTATCAACCTCAAAGGACATACCATTGAGGTAATAGCGCACGTCCTGATTGGCCATCGAAAAATGGGTCGCTTCTAATAACTGGCGCAGCTCAAGTCGGGTAATTTGAAACTCAACCTCGCCATCCCACTGTTCAAGATTTGGAAAATCTTCGGCTGCTAAGGTCGTCAAAGAGAATCGACTTTGGCCACTGGTCAGTAATAACTGATGCTCCTGACTACTCAGTTGCAACAAAGAACCATCCGGGAGACTCTTACATATATCGAGTAACTTTTTCGCTGGCAACGTGATACTGGCATCTGCGACTTGCTCTTCCAGTGTCACGTTTGCAACCAACTCAATCTCTAAGTCTGTGCCTGTCATCGATAACACGCCATTTTTCACTTCGACCAGAACATTGGACAAAATCGGCAGTGTGTGTTTTCGCTCAATGGCACCCGAGACCTGCATCAAGGGTTTTAAAAACTGTTCTCTTGAAATCGTAATTTGCATACTAGGCCCTTAAGACGACAATGTACGGATCAGGTTTTGATAATCTTCTTTTACTTCGTGACTTTCGTCACGCAGTGCTTTTACTTTACGACACGCATGCAACACAGTGGTGTGGTCACGCCCGCCAAAAGCATCACCAATCTCAGGTAAACTGTGGTTAGTCAGTTCTTTAGACAACGCCATAGCGACTTGCCTGGGTCGGGCAACCGAGCGACTACGACGTTTTGATAGTAAATCTGAAACACGAATACGATAATACTCGGCCACGGTACGCTGAATATTGTCGATGGTCACCAGCTTATCTTGTAATGCCAGCAGGTCACGAAGTGCTTCTTTTACAAACTCAATGGAAATCGGCCGGCCTGTGAAGTTGGCATTGGCAATCACCCGGTTTAAAGCCCCTTCTAGCTCTCGGACGTTAGAGCGCAATTTCTTTGCAATAAAAAATGCCACTTCGTGAGGCAAATTGATATTACTCTGTTGCGCTTTCTTCATCAGGATCGCAACACGCGTTTCCAACTCAGGTGGCTCAATCGCAATCGTCAAACCCCAGCCAAATCGAGATTTAAGACGATCTTCAACGCCTTCAATTTCTTTCGGGTATCTGTCCGATGTCAAAATGATCTGCTGATTGCCTTCCAGCAATGCATTAAAGGTATGAAAGAATTCTTCCTGTGAACGCTCTTTATTAGCAAAAAACTGGATGTCATCGATCATCAGCGCATCAACACTGCGGTAATAACGCTTAAACTCTTCAATCGCATTGTTCTGCAATGCCTTAACCATGTCCTGAACGAAACGTTCAGAATGCATGTAGACTATCTTGGCATCTGGTTTTTTATCTATAATGCCATTACCCACCGCATGTAACAGATGGGTTTTACCTAAACCTGTTCCACCATAAATAAAGACTGGGTTAAAAGCAGAACCTGGATTATCGGCAACCTGAGTTGCAGCGGCCTTCGCAAGCTGATTCGACTTACCTTCAACAAAGTTATCAAAGGTATAGTTTTCTTTAATATTGGACTTCACCCCAGATTTGGGAGCAGGTTCTACTTTAGCCGAACTGGGCGCGCCCGCCGATGAGGCAACCGGCTTAGTCACAGTTCCAGTTTGCGCACTCTGGCTACTCTCGCTAGAGGCTGGTGCACTGTTAACAGCGCCAATAGGTTTACTACCTACATCAAATCGTAGCTCAGGCGCTTCATCGCCACAGATCTCTGTCAGTAACTCACTGATGCGATTTAAATACTTTTCTCTCACCCAGTCCAAAACAAATCGATTTGGCGCATAGATGGTCAAGGTATCTTCGGTACTTTCTGCTTGTAGTGGTCGCACCCACATATTGAACTGCTGAGAAGGCAGCTCATCCTGCAAAACATATAAACAACTTTGCCAAACCGACAGATACACGTCGCACTCCGAAATAGTTAATATTCCCGTACATAAAAACCAAGGATATTGCCAGATTTACCAACAAGGTTATACACAGCTAATCCAAAGGATCGACGGAAATGCTTGTTTGTTATCATAAATACATAGGTGGAAGCCGGGTATTATGAGGGGATCTTATCCACAACATCAATATTGACTTTTTTAAAAATCAGGATCTTTCCTAGAAACAAATGCATCCAATTGTTTTTGTTGGGATTTTATTTTTCACCCTGTTTACTGATCTTAGCAAAAATACGCCAAGATCTCATCTAAAAAACACGATCATTTTAAGTTTTCCAGAGGATGTTGCCACTTTTCACCCAAGCTGTGTGGAAAACCTTATTTTGATCCGATCTAAGTTGATCACACCCGCACGCACAGATCGGATCCGATCTGAACGAACCAAATGGATCGCTAAATCTGCGGATTTTGATCCCACTCTATTTTGATCCCACTCTATATAGTATAAAGGTATAATGCGGAGCGTTTACCTCAGGGGATAACCGCCAGAATGACCGTTTTTTGTTATTTATGGCTAAAATCTATGCTTGATGGCGCGATTATGATTGACTTTCCTACGCCGCGGCATTAATATCTCGCGCTCGCAATGGCACCTGTGCCAGGATCGCGACCTGCATAGGATGTTTTAAACTTTAACCGATCGGATGGATTAGTTATGAAAAGAACTTTTCAACCTAGCGTTCTAAAACGCAAGCGTACTCACGGTTTCCGTGCACGTATGGCAACGAAGAATGGCCGTAAAGTACTAGCACGTCGTCGTGCTAGAGGCCGTAAAGTACTTTCTGCTTAATATATAAGTGGAAGACTTTAGCTTCAGCAGGGAGTTACGTCTGTTAACTCCCTCGCATTACTCCCGAGTATTTAACGACCCCGCTCGCGCAGCAACTCCTTATTTTACACTCTTAGCGAAACCCAATGATGCCGGACACCCACGTCTTGGACTCACTGTAGCTAAAAAACGCTGTAAAAAAGCTTGCCAACGCAATCGCATTAAACGCCTTGCCCGTGAAAGCTTCCGCTTAAACCGTCATAAGCTGGACAACATTGATATTGTTCTGATGGTAAAAACAGGCGTTGACGATCAGTCAAATGAAGAGCTCAGCAAACAACTGGCAAAATTATGGCGTAAAGTAAATGAACGCTGTAAACCTGGTGCCCCTAAGCCACCACCTCGTAAACGTCCAGGTAAAAAACGCCCAGCGTCTAAACAACACAATCCCAAACAGTCCTAGTATCACAACAACTGAACTTACGCGCATGCTCAAGCCAGGTTCGTGTAGCTATAATGCGTGGACGCGTTATTCGTTTACCTCATAAAACAGGGATAACCGCCAATTAATCGAGTTCAACTTATTGTGAATTCGCTAAAATCGCATAGGGCTCAATGGCTATTTTGACCCCGATAAGGTAAAGTTAGCTCACCTTTTAATCGCCAATTTCCCACTGATTTTTCGGGAATGGTTATCAGTCTGACGGCATCATCATGAATCACTCCTCCTCCACAACCTCATCGCGCATAGTGCAGCAATGTAAAGCGTGGATCCGGTGGCCATTCAAAGTATGCCAGACACTGATCAAAACACTGCTATTAGGTGTGATCCGTTTTTATCAGCGCTTTATCAGTCCGCTGTTGGGACCACACTGTCGTTATACTCCGACCTGCTCTCATTATGCAATCCAGGCAATTAATTTACATGGAATTGCAAAAGGGAGTTGGTTAGCGCTTAAACGCATATTAAAATGTCACCCTTTAAGTGCAGGTGGGGCTGATCCCGTGCCTGCTAAATCAACGCAAGATAAACAACACGAGAAATAAGAGCTGTTATGGAATCGCAACGCACGTTTTTATTTATCGGCTTGCTGCTGGTTTCCTTTTTACTCTTTACAGAGTGGTCAAAGGAACAAACCGCAGCCAATGCTGATACCAGTGCCGTCACACAACAAGTGGCCGGCCCCGCAAACAATGACCAAGTCGACGTACCGGCTTCCAGTCAGGCTGATGTGCCAATGCAGGCCACTGTGGCTACTCGCTCAGTCATTTCGGTAACCACCGATGTACTGGCAGTAAAAATTGACACCCGTGGTGGTGACATCGTCGAGGCGAAATTACTACAGCACGCCGAAACCCATGGCAGCGACCAACCTTATCTGCTATTAGGTGAGTTCGAAGGTAAAGAATACTTCGCACAAAGCGGCCTGATCGGCCTGAATGGTCCGGATGCATCAAGCCAGGGTCGCCCGGTCTATCAAAGCGAACAAACCAGCTACACATTAAGCGGTGATGAACTGCGTGTGCCGCTGACGTTTGTTGACAGCAAAGGCGTTCAGTTCAACAAGACCTATGTATTTAAACCAGGTCAGTATGATGTGGCATTGGAATACGATGTAACCAACTCAACTGCCGACCCGGTTCAAGTGCAACTGTATACGCAAATCAAGCGCACAGTGCAGGAAAAAGGCAGCATGGTTGACCAGACTTATCTGGGTGCAGCTTATGGTACCAGTGACGAGCCTTACGAGAAATACTCATTCTCTGATATGGCCGAAGCAAACCTGAACAAAAACACTCAGGGTGGTTACATCGCCTTTATCCAGCACTACTTCGTCAGTGCCTGGGTACCCGGTCAGACAACAAACAACACCATTTACAGCTCGCTACGCAATAACAACAGCATCATAGGTGTGAAAGGCGAAGCAACAAACATTCAGGGCAATGCTACAGCGCAGCTCACCGCGACTTACTACATGGGTCCAAAAGACATGGATGCGCTGGAAGCTTTACAAAAAGATCTGGATCTGACTGTCGACTATGGTTGGTTGTGGTTTATTTCTCAGCCTCTGCTTGAACTATTGAAGTTCTTATATTCTGGCGAAGGGTCATTCTTTGGTCTGTTTGATATTAACATCGGTGGATTAGGCAACTGGGGTTTGGCCATCATTGCTATCACCATTATTGTTAAGTCATTCCTTTACCCGCTCACCAAAGCGCAATATACCTCAATGGCTAAAATGCGTATGCTGCAGCCAAAAATGCAGGCACTGAAAGAGCGTTATGGCGATGACCGTCAGAAATTTGGTCAGGCAATGATGGAGATGTACCGCAAGGAAAAAGTAAACCCTATGGGTGGCTGCTTCCCACTATTGCTGCAAATGCCTATCTTCCTGGCTCTGTTTTATGTATTCCTGGAATCAACAGAGCTGCGTCATGCCGAGTTTATGCTGTGGCTGACTGACTTGTCTTCAAAAGACCCATACTATGTGCTGCCTATCCTGTTTGGTGCCAGTATGTTCCTGACTCAGAAGCTGCAACCTATGACGGTCACAGATCCAATGCAACAAAAGATGATGACCTGGATGCCGGTTATCTTCTCAGTGTTCTTTATCTGGTTCCCGTCTGGTCTGGTACTGTACTGGCTGGTCTCTAACCTAATCTCGATTGCCCAGATGCTGTATATCTATCGTGGCATGGAGAAAAAGGGCATGAAAGTCCGCGGTTAATTACCAAATTCACATACAAGAAAAACGGTCCACCACGGGCCGTTTTTTTATGCCTGTGATAATCCCTGAACAGTCTCACAGTCTCACAGTCTCACAGTCTCACAGTCTCACAGTCTCACAGTCTCACAGTCTCACAGTCTCACAGTCTCACAGTCTCACAGTCTCACAGTCCTCACAGTC
>NZ_JACEQV010000037.1:0-30509 GCF_015356275.1 Pseudoalteromonas sp. PPB1
ACTGATGCAGATAGTGGCGCTTGTGCATTATTTGAATAGACCTGAGCACCATGTTTGAACGGAAATTGTTCGACAGCGTGCGACTAGCTCAGTTGGGTGAGAAAAACGAAGCACCGCTTCGCAGTTTTCGAACGCGAGTCAGGACGACGACGCTAACCGATAGCCGTTCCCAATCTTCAGGACGATTTAATGGCACTTTAACACCGAGCGGGTCATTAGCTCAGTTGGTAGAGCAGTGGACTTTTAATCCATTGGTCGATGGTTCGAGTCCATCATGACCCACCATTTCAAATTTGGTGTATTACTTAAGTAACTTTCGAGCGGGTCATTAGCTCAGTTGGTAGAGCAGTGGACTTTTAATCCATTGGTCGATGGTTCGAGTCCATCATGACCCACCATTCTTGTTACCTCTCTTCTTTATCATAATCTTTTAAATATTCCTTCAAAATACCGACTTCAACTAGGATTATCGCCCCGATTTTCGTATAATTCGCGAATATCCCGTATATGTGGACTAGTGGTCGAGAGAATGAGTCTAGCAGAACAAATTATGCCGGAGGATTATATTTTTCCTCCAAAACCTGCCCCTTTAACTAAGCAGGAACAAGCCGAATATAAAACCAGAATTAAAGCGTTGTTAAAAGAAAAGAACGCCGTTTTGGTTGCCCATTATTATACCGATCCCGAGATTCAGGCTCTGGCTGAAGAAACGGGCGGATGTGTCGCTGATTCACTGGAAATGGCGCGTTTTGGTGCCAAGCAACAAGATGTTGATATGATCATCGTTGCCGGTGTGCGCTTCATGGGTGAAACAGCCAAGATCCTGACACCAGAAAAAACCGTTGTTATGCCAACTCTGGCAGCAACCTGTTCACTGGATGTGGGCTGTCCTATCGATGCGTTTTCTGCGTTTTGTGATCAACACCCGGACAGAAAAGTGGTTGTGTATGCAAACACCTCAACCGCGGTGAAAGCACGTGCCGACTGGATTGTTACTTCCTCATGTGCACTGGAGATTGTAGAGCATCTGGATTCTGAAGGTGAGAAAATCATCTGGGGCCCTGATAAACACCTGGGTTCTTACATTCAAAAGAAAACCGGTGCGGATATGATCATGTGGAACGGCGCTTGTATCGTTCACGATGAGTTTAAAACCAAGGCACTGAAAGACATGAAGGCATTGCATCCGGATGCTGCAGTATTGGTACACCCCGAATCGCCGGCTGAAATTGTTGACCTGGCAGATGCCGTTGGTTCAACAAGCCAGTTGATTAAAGCTGCGCAGGATATGCCGAATCAGAAATTCATTGTCGCGACTGACCGTGGTATCTTTTACAAAATGCAGCAGCTGTGTCCTGAAAAAGAATTCTTTGAAGCACCTACTGCGGGTGAAGGCGCAACCTGTAAGAGCTGTGCGCATTGTCCGTGGATGGCGATGAATGGTCTCAAAGCCATAGAAGAAGCGTTGATCGATCCAAGTGGCAAAGAAGTCTTCGTTGATATGGAACTACGTGAAGGTGCTTTGCGCTCATTGAATCGCATGCTGGACTTCTCAGCAAGTTTGCAAAAGTAGGTCAAGTTGCTTAGATACTAAGCACTTAGCCGTGTTTTTACAAAAATTACTTGCTAAAGTGGTACACTTTTCATAGTATTAGCGCCGCACCTTAGCGGTGCTACAGTGCGGAGAGATGGCTGAGTGGCTTAAGGCGCACGACTGGAACTCGTGTATACGTTTATAGCGTATCGAGGGTTCGACTCCCTCTCTCTCCGCCATTCCTAATTTAAAAAAGGCGTCCATCGGACGCCTTTTTGCGTTTTACTTTTTCCTGTCATAGCGTCTAATAGTTTCTGGTGATGCTACACTTGGTAGTACACACTTGGCTAAAAAGCCGTTACTATATTCGGCATTAATCGAGTCTGTGAATATCTAATGCAAGAAGAACTTCTCAATTCAGTCATCAAAATAACTAAAACAAGAGACATAGATTCACTCGAATACAGTCTGCTTTCGACGATTCAGGAGCTGGTAGGGTGTAAGCATCTGTGTGTGTATAAAAACTTTAATACTCAGGAAGATCTTGCGGTAGAGCGAAGTATTGGATTAACCATGCATGGTGAGCGGGAATTTGAATGGCTTGACAGGCAAGTAATTGAGCAACCACAGTCTGAGTTGATTTCTTGTTTGCAGTCTTCCTGCATTATTACGGTGCAAAGTGCAGACGGCATAGAAAAGCGTTGGTTGCCTATCAACATCCATGAAACACCGGTGGGTGCAATAGAAGTACACTCAGGTGGTCTGGACAGTAGCGAGCAAGTGCTGCTTAACGCCTTTGTGCGTATTTACGAAAATTATCTGACCATATTGCACGAAAATGAGCGGGATAAGCTAACCGGTTTGTTGAATCGTCAGACCTTTGAGAAAAAACTCAAGCAGCTGTTAGAGAAACAGGTCATAAAACAAAACCGCCATATTCGCGATGACCAGGACCCACGTACATTCCATCAGGGCGCTACGTCTTGGCTAGCTATGGTAGACATAGATCATTTCAAACAAGTGAACGATAACTATGGTCATGTCTGCGGTGATGAAGTACTCCTGCTGGTTGCGCAAAAAATGCAGCAGTTTTTCCGCTCAACGGATCTGTTATTTCGCTTTGGCGGCGAAGAGTTTGTCTTAGTGTTTGAACCCACAGATCAGGCTTCCATCGAGGCAAAATTAGAAAAGTTCTTAGCCCTTATTCGTAACACGCACTTTCCGTTTGTTAAGAAGCTGACTGTCAGTGCCGGGCTTGCGCGGATC
The DNA here is from genome assembly GCF_015356275.1 of Pseudoalteromonas sp. PPB1. Taxonomy (NCBI): domain Bacteria; kingdom Pseudomonadati; phylum Pseudomonadota; class Gammaproteobacteria; order Alteromonadales; family Pseudoalteromonadaceae; genus Pseudoalteromonas; species Pseudoalteromonas sp. PPB1. The sequence continues at coordinate 2,801 of NZ_JACEQV010000037.1, forward strand.
AGCCCTTATGATTTCCCAATCAATGTATTAGAGAATGCAGACAGAGCTTTGTATTATGCAAAAGAAAATGGCCGCGATCAGCTGGCGTTTTTTGAGGCGCTGTTAAATGAACATAAACTGGAGCGTCATGACGAAGGCTCCGGGATCGACTTATTCTAAACGGCTCGCACATTCAGCGGTAACATCATTCAGTTACCGCGCCCTTTACTCATTTTCCTCAGGTTACAGGCAATCAGGCACGTTGATATTAGCCTGCGAAATCTCTTACACTGACCAAAGCCCGAATACTTGGTTAAAAAGCCAGAGACATCATTATGTTGCATATAATCCAATCAAATCGCATGGAAGCCCTTCAAGCGCAATTTACGACATTATTGAAGCAGGCTCCGCTTACGGATCCTTTTGCCAATGACATTGTACTGGTGCAGTCGCCAGGTATGTCTCAGTGGCTCAAGAATGGACTGAGCCGGGATATTGGGTATGCCGCACAGGTTGAGTTTCCGTTGCCACTGAGTTTTATCTGGCAGCTGTATCAACAGTTTCTGCCAGATGTGCCAAAAGAGTCCCCGTTTAATAAAAATAACATGAGCTGGAAGCTTTTCACTTTGCTGCCACAGCAGCTCTCAAATCCGCTTTACGAGCCGCTCAGAGCTTACCTTGAGGATGCCTGTGACCAGTCACAAAGTGAGCTAAAGCGCTTTGCGTTGTGTGAGAAAATTGCCGACGTGTATGACCAATATTTGATGTACCGGCCAAACTGGTTAGAACAGTGGGAGCAAGGCACGGATACGCTTGAGGATGTCGATATTAATATCGCGCCCTGGCAACCTGATCTGTGGCGGATATTGGTAGCACACACCCACCAGCTGGGACAAAGCCCCTATAACCGGGCAAATATGCACCAGCAATTGCTGACAAAACTGGCCGAAGCCGACCCGACAACCTTACCTGAGCGGATCTGCATATTCGGTCTTTCTGCCATGGCGACTAACCAGTTAGAGATATTTACTGCACTGGCGCAAAAGAGTGATGTCATATTGTTCTTTTTTAATCCCAGTGAGCACTATTGGGGCGATCTGGTTGATGAGAAAACCCAGGCTAAGATCCTTGCCAAGTATCAGGTAAGGCCAGCAGTGGATGCCCAGCTGCAAAAACAATCCGGGGAAGCCAGCTATTACAATACGGGCAACCCCTTGTTGTCCTCCTGGGGTAAGCTAGGCCGAGATTATCTGGAGCAGCTATTACAAACTGATGCACGATGGCTGGATGGCTTTGTTGACCAGTTTGGCGACAGTTTGCTGGCTCAGTTACAGCGGGAAATATATCAACTTGCTTTTAAGGGGGAATCCCTGGTCGATGATCCAAATTGGTACGTAAGTGCCCAAGGGCGCCTGACCATAGAGCAGGCTGACAGCTCGTTACTACTGTGTGACTGCCATACCCCTTTGCGTGAAGTTGAGCTGTTGCATGATCATTTGCTGGGTTTGTTTCATGAAGACCCGACACTGACGCCAAAAGACATCATCGTCATGATGCCAGACGTAGGCACTTATAGTCCTTATATTGAAGCCGTATTTGGCAGTGCATCAGGGGTGAGAAAAATACCTTTTGCACTGGCCGATATGAGCATAGATCAAGAAAAGCCTGTACTGAACTCGTTTGTAACACTGGTTGGCCTGCCATTTAGTCGTTTTAGTGTGTCGGATATACTGGACCTGTTGGGGGTTGAACCCATCAGTAACCGCTTTGCTGTTGAGCAGAGCGAGTTTGTTCAGATCCAGACCTGGCTTCAGCAGGTGGCTGTAAAGTGGGGACTCAATGGTGAACATAAAGGTGATTATGGATTGCCGGAAATTGCCCTCAATACCTGGCAGCATGGTCTTAAACGATTGCTTTTGGGTATTGCCAGTGCCGATGAACTGACGGCGTATAATGAGATATACCCGGCAGACGCGGTAGAAGGCATGGCAGTGAATACATTGAGCAAGCTCATTGCTTTTATTGAAGCGCTGGCGCAGGCGCGCGAGCAGCTATTAGTCGCGACACCGCTCGATGAGAAATGCGCAGTGTTGAGACAGATGCTGGCAGACTTTTACGATCAGGACACAGAGCAGAGCTGGGATCTGATGCAGTTGCATAAGGTGATCGACGGACTGGAAAAGCACCATGAGAATGGCGATTTTGCCGGTGCCGTTGACGCTAAAATTGTGTTGCATCAAGTTCGTCAGGGAATAAAAGATAAGGGCGTCGGACAAAGGTTTTTGGCCGGTGCGGTGAACTTTTGTACCCTGATGCCGATGCGGGCGGTGCCGTTTAAAGTTGTTTGCTTGTTGGGTATGAATGACGCCGATTATCCGCGACAAGTGCAACCCATTGGTTTTGATTTAGTGCCGTATTCGCGTCGTCGTAAAGGTGACCGCTCGCGTAAGCTGGATGACCGTTATTTGTTTTTAGAAGCGTTGCTCAGTGCACGCCAGCATCTCTATATCAGTTACCTGGGACGCTCATGTTATAACAATGAGCCTCAGGTACCGTCCATTCTGGTCAGCGAGTTATGCGAATATCTGGACCGCGCTTTTTGCTATCCTGATGAGTCACTCAAACCCAGTGAGCAGGTATATCGTCAGGCCCCTTTGCAGCCGTTCAGCAATCAGCATTATCTGCCAGGCACTTTGCACAGTTTCAATCCCAACTGGTGCCCGTCAAACAGTGAGAAACACACTGAAGTGGCGCAACAGAACACCGAGTCTGCTATTGAGGTTGAGTTGGCTGAAGAGTTGGAATTACCCGATTTTTTGCGCGCTTGTCTGGCACCGCAGCGCTGGTTTTATCAGCATACGCTGGGCGTACGTCTGGTCATGCTGGAAGAGGACACACCAGACAGTGAACCATTTGCCTTAGACCCTCTGACGCGCTATCAATATCTGGATGAAATTTTGCACAGTGAACTGAACGATGCCCCTTTGCCTGAAGCCCAGCTGCTGCAGCGAGCTCAGCTGCCACAGGCCAATGTGGGGGTGGTGGAACTGCAAAAGCTCAAAGGGCGTGTTGCTGCCATGTCGGGGCGTTTAAAAGACGTTATGACGGAGCATGTGGAACCCATAGAAGTATCGCTGCAAATTGGTACAACCCAGTTACTCGGCTGGCTTGCCAATGTCTATCAGAGCAAACAGGTATTTTATCGTACAGCCAGCATCAAAGGTAAAGATCGGATCCGTGGCTATCTGATGCACTTGATAGCTAACTGCGTGACCCAAGATATAGAAACTCATATTTATGGGCTGGACGAGCAAGTTGTGTTTGCGCCGCTTGGCCATGATGAGGCACATAAGCAGCTGTCAAAATGGCTGGCGTTTTATGCCCAGCTGGTTACCCGGGCTGTGCCGTTTTTCCCGGCCACCAGTTACGAATATTGTAAAACGCAAGATATGAGCAAAGCCCTGAATAAATTTGTGGGTGGTCAGTACATAGGGTTTGGTGACAGTGAAGATCCTTATGTCGCTTTGAGCTTCCCGTCTTTACAGGCTTGTGAAGCTGAGTTTGTTCAGTTGAGTAGTGATCTACTGACTCCCCTTATTGATCTTGCACAGGAGACCCGCTATGAGACGGCTTGATCCCCAAACCATGCCTCTGTCGGGCCATAACCTGATTGAGGCCAGTGCCGGAACTGGCAAAACTTATACCATCACAGGTTTGTATTTGCGTTACTTACTGGGGTTAATTGATAACCAGACCCAAACTACCCCCCTTAGCGTTGAGCAAATCCTGGTGGTGACGTTTACCGATGCTGCCACTCAGGAGATCAAAGATCGGGTACGCAAACGGATCGTGCAGGCACGGGATGCTTTGTTGGGTAGCGAATGCAATGACACGCTGATCATTGAGTTGCTGGCACAAGTGGCTGATCAGGAAGCTGCGTATCACTTGCTGGATGCTGCCGCTAAGTCCATGGATGAAGCGGCCATTTTTACTATTCACGGCTTTTGCCAGCGTATGCTCAAGCAGCATGCATTTGAATCTAACCTCAGCTTTAATTTGGAATTTATCCTGGATGACAGCGAGTTATTTAACGCGGCAGTGGAGGATCACTGGCGGCGCTTTGTTTACCCGTTAGATTCAGACAAAACTGAGCTGGTTTTATCACATTTCTCTCACCCACAGGCGCTGGCAAAACGCCTCTATCCCTTGCTCAAGCGCGGTGACGCTCGATTACAGCCAGAACTGGATCTGGCAGTTGTGCTGGCGCAAAGGGCCGAATATCAAAGCCGTGCAGATAAGTTTAAACAGCAACTGTTAAACTCAGACTTTTTTCAGGTGCTGCGCGACTCTGGCATTGCGAAGAATAAAGCGCCCGGACGACCTGCCAATATCCAGGCGTTAATCGACTACTGTATGGGGGATGGCTGGTATTTTGAGTTTGGTACCAGTAAACATTCCTTTGCTTTATGGGGAGAAGCGCAATTAAGTGATCCGAAGAACTACACTAAAACGGGTAAGCCGATTGTGCATCCGGCGATGAGCTGGTTTGATGAAATGGCACAATTACATCAAAGTGTTGCAAAGGGGCTGCCTATTGCGTTATTGCAACATGCATTGAATGAAGTGCGCGCTTTGATGGCGCAGGCTAAGCTCGAACACAGCCTGATCTCGCCGGATGATCTGCTTCAGAATTTGCATCAAGCATTGCATGGCGCACAAGGTGAGGCGCTGGCAGAGAAAATTGCACAGCTCTATCCGGTCGCTATGATTGATGAGTTTCAGGATACAGATCCGATCCAGTTTGGCATATTTTCACGTGTTTATGGCACTGACAGCAGTTGCGGCCTGACCATGATAGGCGACCCGAAACAGGCCATTTATGGCTTCAGGGGGGCGGACATCTTCACCTATATCGGTGCCAAACATCAGGTCGACGAAGCCCGGCAATTCACACTGGATAAGAACTATCGTTCAGCCAAGCGGGTAGTTGCTGCCGTGAATGCGATTTTTACTGCGCAGGCAGATAGTTTTATATTCAATCGCGACATACCTTTTATTGAAGTTGAGGCGGCAGGTAAAGACGCCGACAATACGTTTACCCTGGATGGTGTTGAACCTGCGGCCCTGCAATTCAACGTACTCGAGGACGACGATTCGCCCGTTACGACCAAAGCCACGGCCTACCCACTGCTGGCGCAGGGATTTGCCGCACAGATTGCGCAGATCCTCACAAAGGCTCAGCAAGGGCATGCTTGTATAGGTCAGCGACCTGTGCTGGCAGCAGATATTTGTGTACTGGTTCGTGACAGGGGAGAAGCGGGCGTTATTAAGCACGCTTTACAGGCGGCAGGCGTGAGCAGCGTATACCTGGCCCGGGACAGTGTTTTTTCGCAGCCCGTGGCCGTTGCTGTGTGGCAGTTATTACACGTGGTGCATGGCAGTTATGATGAAGCCGCTTTGCGTGGCGTACTGGCCGGGCCTTTGTTTGCATTGAGTGAACAGCAAATTTTTGCATTGCGTACCCAGGAAGGGCAGTGGCAGCGTTATCTGATGCAGTTTGCCCACTTGAAACAGCTTTGGTATCAACAGGGAGTCATGGCAACTTTGGAGTCTTTACTGGTAGACAACCAATTAGTCAGACTGTGGCAGCAAGCTGGCTTTGAAGTAGAGCGCTGGCTGACTGATTATCGCCACCTTGCCGAGTTGTTGCAACATAAACAGATCGAACTTGAAGGAACGCAGCGGGTCATGCGCTGGTTACAATCTCAGTGCGCTAATCCTAGCTATGAGGGCACCCAGTTACGCCTGGAGAGTGACGCCGATCTGGTTAAAATTGTCACAATGCATGCTTCTAAAGGATTGGAATACCCGCTGGTCTACCTGCCTTTTGCCAGTGCTTATCGGGAGGCCAGCGAAGCAATTTACCATGATAATGGGGAGTTGGTGCTGGATTTGGATGCCGACGATAGCGCACAGCAAAGCGCTGAGCGGGAACGCCTTGCAGAGGATATTCGGCTGCTTTATGTGGCGTTAACACGGGCGATTCATTTTTGCAGCCTCGGTTTGTATAACTTGCCACTGGGGCGCAGCAAAAAGCCAGGGATCCAGCAATGTGCGCTAGGGCACGTGCTGTTTGGCACCGATAAAATTACCGATGCTACACAGTGGCATGAACAGCTACGCAGCTTATGTTCAGTCCATGAGGGGATGGCTTATCAGTCATTGCAGGTCGCACCTTGTGTTTATCAACCAGAGCGGACAGAGTCACCTCAGCGTTTGCAAAGTCGAGCCGTCGAAGTGGTGATTGAACAAAACTGGCGAATGACCAGCTTTAGTCAGCTGAGTTATCATGAGACAAGTGCTGATCGGCCTGTGGGTGCACAGGATGAAAACCATAAAATAGATTTGCCTGAGTCCAGTGTGATCAAGCGTTACACCCCTTATACTTTTGTGAAAGGTGCCCGGGCGGGGAGCTGTTTACACGAAATCTTTGAGCAGATTGATTTCACAGCGCCACACGCGCCCACCCGGCCGGACAAACTGACTCTGGCCGAGGCGACTCAGACTTGCCTGGAGAAATATCACCTGGACACTGTCTGGCAGGAAACGCTTGAGCATTGGATCGAGGGGTGTTTAAATGCGCCCCTAATGCCCTTACCAGAGCTGACTCTGGGTCAGTTGTCAGTATCTGACTGCCTGGTAGAAATGGAGTTTCAGCTACCCCTGAAACGTTTGTCCTATACCCGGCTAAATAAATTGGTTGCGCAAATCACAGGTGTGCCCAGCCATTTGCGCTTTGATGAGGTGCAGGGCATGTTAAAAGGCTTTATCGATCTGATTTTTGTCTGGCAGGGGCGATATTTTATCCTCGATTATAAATCAAATTATCTGGGTGACACGGCGGCAGACTATCAGGCTGACAATTTGGCCCTGGCGATGAGCTCGCATCAATACCATCTTCAATATCTGATCTATTCTGTTGCTTTACATCGACTACTAAAGCACCGTCTTACAGACTACAGCCCTCAGCAGCACCTCGGCGGCGTGTATTATTTGTTTTTGCGTGCATTACCAGACGGTGCCGGTTGCTTCTTTACGCAACTGGATGAAAGAACGTTATTGCAATTGGACGCCTTATTTGATGCGGGAGAACAATAATGACACAGGGGATGTTTGAATTTCAGTCTGATGATTTGGATCACCAGGCATATATTGCGCTGCTGGTACATACCCAGCGCGTGCGTGCTGCCGATGTCGCCCTGGCAAAGCTGTTGTGTCAGGAGCAGTATGATGCGGTATTCTATCTTGTTTTGTTGCTGCAACGGGCTGAACAAAGTCAGCATACCTGTTTATTGCTGGCAGACATCGACTGGCAGAACCCCTTTTCGTTGAGTGCTGAAGAGATGACGGTATTTGCGGGTATGTCAGGCGCAGCGCATACTTTGCCCTACACGCCGTTTGATAGTCCGGATGCTGCCCTCGGTGCGTTGCAATCACACCCTGCGGTAGGAGAAAACAAGCCGTTAAGGTTATTTTCAGGCCGGTTATACCTGGCGCGATTAGCAGAATATGAAGCGTACCTGAGTAGTCGTTTTTTACAGATGGCCCGGCAACCTATCCAACTGAATGAATCACAATTAAGTGGGTTGCTGGATCAGTATTTTCCCAGTGGCAATGCTGAGGGGGTAGACTGGCAAAAGGTCGCTTGTGCAATGGCTGCATCGAGCGGGTTTTGCGTGATCACTGGAGGTCCGGGAACCGGTAAAACCACCACCGTGACTAAGTTATTGGCTATCTTGCAATCTCTGTATACCGAGGTGCCACTGAGTATCAAGCTGGTGGCTCCAACCGGCAAAGCGGCTGCCAGGCTCAGCGAATCAATTATTGGGGCGAAAGGGCGTTTGGCGTTGGCCCCCGAACTGGCCACTCTGATCCCCGAACAGGCGCAAACAGTGCACCGTTTGCTTGGCGTGATCCCACATACCAATCGTTTTATTCATCATGAACAAAACCCGCTGCATATCGATTTGCTGATAGTAGATGAAGCATCTATGGTGGATCTGGCCTTGATGAGCAAGCTGGTCAGGGCATTACCTTCCCATGCCAGATTGATCCTGTTGGGCGATAAAGATCAACTGGCTTCGGTCGATACGGGGAGCATTCTGAGCGATTTGTGTAATCATCTGAAACTGGGATCACAACCCGCCTATACCGCCAGCCGTGCGGCGTTTTTAAATCAGGTGTGCTTTGCTGGGCAAGCCTTATTAAAAGGTAAAGCAACGTGTTATGCACTGGCTGACGCCACGGCGTTTTTGCAACAAAGCCACCGCTTTAAAAGTGACAGTGGGATCGGCCAGCTGGCGAGTGCGGTGAATCATAACCAGCCCGAGCGACTGCAACAGGTGATCAACCATGGCTTCAGCGATTTGAGTTTTTATGGGCTGAGTGTGAGTCAATACAACGCGCTTTTGGAGCGAGCGGCTGATCATTACAGTCGATACCTGGCAGCCATTGTGGATAAACGAGAGCCAGAGGAGGTGCACGGGCTGTTTAGTCAATATCAGCTGCTGGCTGCTGTCAGAGAGGGTCCTTATGGTGTTTCTGAGCTGAATAAGCGAATTGAACAAAAGCTTGCTCAGCGTGGACTGATTGCGCCGTTTAACCGTTTCTATGCCGGGATGCCGATTATGATCACGCAAAATGATTATCAGCTAAAACTCTTTAATGGCGATATTGGTATTCTATTGCCTGATGAGCAAGATCAGCTCTACGCAACCTTTATCGACGAGCAAAATACTGTCAGGCACTTTTACCCGGCGAGGCTGCCCAGTTATGAGCTGGTATATGCCATGACGATCCACAAGTCGCAGGGGTCGGAGTTTGATTATACCGCGCTTATTTTGCCGCCTATTCAGCGTGCAGGCAAAGGGGTAAATCGCCAGTTGGTGTACACAGGAATTACACGCGCAAAGCGACATCTGGAGCTCAATTGTCAGCCACAAGTATTACAACTGTCTATGCAAGCGCAAGCCGGACGGCATTCAGGAATGTCGGATAGGTTATGTTTTGGTTAAATTTATGTTTTTATCTTGTTTGTTTTTTTCTTTGGTCTACAGTAGTAGATAACGGAGATGACAGACAGTGTTCATCACCGTTGATAACCCAGTGATTTATGCCGCCAGTCGCCTGGCGGCATTTTTATTTTTCCTTCCCGGACCGTTGTGTAGGCCACATAGTGGTACAGTGTTGACTTTTTCAGCAGATTGTTGCTTTATAAAATAAAGTAATTACTCAAAAGAACTAGAAAGATGAAAACACTTGAGCAACACCTGGTCAATTACGCCTTGTACCACAGAGATAAGCGCAACATTGCGACCCACTTTGTTGGCGTCCCACTGATTGTGTTTGCCGTTGTCTGGATGACATTCTGGCCATTGGGAAGCGTTTTTCAGACGCAACTGAGCTTGTCTGGCGGCTTAATTCTGCTGACTAGTATGTACTACTTATATTTGTCGCCCACGCTTGGCAGCTGGATGATAGCCTTTCTGTTGATTTGTCAGGGGGCCGTTACTTTGGCATTCGATGCAGCCACACATGCAGGCCTGGACGTTGTCTGGTTTTATGTCACGGGGCTCGGGTTATTTGTCATTGGCTGGGTTATCCAGTTTATAGGACATTATTTTGAAGGGAAGAAACCCGCTTTTGCGGATGATCTGATGGGGCTGCTGATTGGACCGCTATTTGTCATGATGGAATTGCTTAACAAAGTTGGATGCTTTAAAGCACTGGAACAGCAGGTAAACAATCAGGCCGGTCCGTACCGGCCCTGAACAACGTGTGCGTTAGATTGAAATTCGGGTTTCAAGCTGGCAGCCTTTAACAATGGTAATATTCTGACAGTTCAGACGAATCTTTCCGTTGTTGGTTTCCAGCACATAGGCTAACTCGGGTGCTTTGTCGCCGCCAGCTTCTGTCAGTTGTTTACGAGCACGATGCACCATAATGTTCATATGATTGGTTTGCACGCCAAGTGCTTTGGCCAAATCTTCTCGATAAAGCCACCCCTGAGACTCGGTATCCATCCCATTTTGTTTATCGTCAATGCGTGTTCTTGCCAGCAGCAGCATCAGATAGTGGTGAGTACGACAGCCCAGGTCAATTTCCTGCCCTTCCAGCTCCAGTGTTAAATCGGTTTTTTCTTCATCCTGACTAACGCTAAAGTTGAGTGCAATGGGTTTCACAATCGGCTGATTGTCGAGGTGCTTGGTCATAGTTGATGTGTTGGCGCAGTAAAACAACCATTGTTGGCCAAATAAGGAGACCACTCCTCCGTCAATCAGTGCTTGCCGGTCCGAGGTATTTAAATCTTCGAGAAACCAGTAATTCAATAAGGCATCAAAGTAGACGATGTGACTGGCTTCTTCGTCATTGGGCAGCAGTATTTGGTTTTCAAGTTCGATCACCTGATTGGCGTTCGTCTGTGAAACCAGGTACTGGCAATTGGCATTTAAATTTGCCACAACATAAGAATTTTGCCCAGGTGCAGCAAAGTCAATTTTATCATTTTCGGAGAGTTGATAGGGTAGGTTCTTATCAATTTTCTTGTCGTTGATCCAGATCCCATTGGTGCTGACGTCGCGGATCAACCACGTGTTGTTTGCATGTTCAATGATGGCATGGTGCCTTGATATGCCTGGCTTATCGACGAAGGTATCTACATTAAATTTGTAACGCCCAAAAGTGTGATAACTTTTTAGGTAAATTTTTTCTAGTTTCTGTTCATCGATTAAATATGCCATAAGATTTTCCTAACTTTCCGTATAAGTGACGCACACGAATTTGCACTTCGGTGGAGATTCTACCTTGTTGAAGGGACTATTTCCTTAGTTACCTTCAGTTTATAAAAAGAACCCGCCGAAACGGGTACTGTTATTTCAGGAAGTATTCACAATAATAACAACCGAAGAGACAGGCTATTATCGTGTCCGGGCAAAGACAATTGCGAACATTATCATTGTAACGAGTCAGCTCGTATCTTGCCATTACAGTGGATTACACCGAGCGGGTTAGTCCCTTGCATAAAGTGCAACGATGAACCATATTTTCTGTATGGTTCGGCCACAGGGTCGATAGTGGAGGGGATATGAGTGAGTATAAATCGCTACAAACATTAAAGTTAGAAGGGGTCTATCAGTTTTGTGATTACTACGATGCGGAGCCATTGAGTTTATCCAGTCCTGCGGTTAAGGTGATCACAGATTTTGCCAGACGCCAGCCACAAATGATCTTAAAAGACGTGGACATAGATCATGCAGTTTATATGATGCTAAATGGTCATGTACGGTCAAAACTGGTGGTTGATCATGATGACACCTTTCTTGGCGTGGTGAACTCCAAGGACCTATCAGGTCGGCGGGTATTAACCATTGCACAGAAGCGCCAAGTTGCACGCAGTGACTTAACCGTTGAAGACGTCATGACTAAAAAGCAGGATTTGCATGCAATGCGTTTTTCGACAGTGGCAAGCGCCAAGATAGGTGATGTGTTACAGACACTTAGGGAACTTGGCCAGCAACACGTTCTGTTAATGGATGAAAAAGGGGGCTTGAGGGGCATGATATCGTCTTCTGATATTGCCCGAGCGCTGCATGTGCCCGTGAATATATTCCAAAAAGCTCACTCCTTCAGAGACATATTTGAGATCATTCACGAGCATGGGGAGCTGATGGCCTGAATTAGCTTTGGGCTAGCAGATAATTCATTGCGCCTTCAATCGCCGCAACCTGACCATCGATACAGTTTTGTGGCGTCGTATTTGGGCTATCCGGGTAGACCTCTGTGGTCGTGACATACGCTGCGTTTGTCATACCCATACACAGACCTAGATTGGTTGCATCGTAGTTGATAACACCGAATTGTTCAATTGGCACGCCAATTAGGGCACCATGCTCGTCCGCATCGGCAATGTGCGTAACCTTTTGTACGCTGTTGATTATTGCTTGTTGAAATGCCGCTTCTGGCTTTTGAGTGTGACCGACCAAATAAAAACCGTCCGGAATATTCCAGTTATGATTGACTTTACCGTCACGGGCTGCGAGGGCTGGGCGAAACTCACTGTTGTCCGTATCGGTTGTTTCGTGCAAGTCTATATGCATCAGAATGGAGGCCATATCCGACTTGATGTATTCCATCGCAAGACGTGATTCTTGAGCCGGACTGTCGGCATAAAATGAGCGATTTGGATCTACCGCCGCCGGGTTCCATCTGTTTATTGTCTCGTAACCCCACGGGCTAATACAAGGCAATATAAGTAGGTTGAACCTGCCTTCATAAGTTTTTGCATGTTTTTTCGCAAATGCCAGTGCACCTAAAATGCCACTGGTTTCATAGCCGTGTACACCACCTGTAACCAGCACCACAGGTAAATCTGGACGCCAGGTAGCAGACTTTAATGCGTACAATGGATAATGTGTTTCATAATTAAGCACACCATATTGTTCAACTTGATAGTCTGCCCTGAGTGCGCTGATTTGAGGCTCAATGTCTTCGAAATAATCACGCTTTTTTGCTTGCTGAGCGAGCCATTGTTGTTTTTCGCTTGCTTGCCAAGGCTTACCAGTTTGTCCGATAGAATACTGCTGTGTCATAACATGTCTCTGTTGTTTTGATATCTGCATGCTAATTAGATTGTGCGCCTTGGGCAAGTGGGTTACGCCAGGTAACCCAGGTTTTTCAAACGCTGTTGCTGCTCTTTACGTACTCTGAATGCCAGTAACTTAATAATCCCGTTGTTAGTCTTAACCTGAGTCATAGTCAGACCAATATAATTGACAAATTCAATGGACTGAATGTTTTCAGCCGGTACGTAACGTTGGCGGCCAGTCAGGCTAAAAAACGACAAACCTTGGTTACACAGTGTCACGCGTTTGTGACCCGCCATGCTCAGTAAAAAGTTGATGGCGAATGCGATGCTAACCACACTGGCAATGGTGATTTGCATGGTTGCGAGAAAAGACAGATTGAGTTCGGTGAACAGCCCTGCCAATGCTAATAGCGCAATAACGAAAGCGCCAACTACACAATAAAAAGTCGTATTGATTTCCAGTTTTAGTTCATTCATTACTTGTTCCTAATTTGACGTATTCCCGAGAGGCAGGAAATTTAGGAGAAGAAAATGGAAGAAATATGAATACCCCAAATTAAAACTAACAATTGCGATTTTAGGGTTAAAGTGTATGCCAATCATCCACCAAAGGGTTGATAAAGCCGCAGTGTCGATAGGACTGATAGATGAAATTCTTTGCTTTTAATTTTGTCAGGCCGCGTTTTAATGCGTTATACGCCTCTTCTCCTTGCGGGTGAAGTCTGGATACGACGAAATGTCGACTGTCCTGGAGTGCGACTTTAACTCCCTCTATGGCTTCTATCCGATAACCCTGGCCTTCATAGTAAAATGGCCGGGTGTTATTGAAGGAAACCAACATAGCATCTACCCATCCATTGCTCACCAGTTTGGCCATAGTGATCCAGTCATCTTCATGATGTAATTGCTGAGGTGCAAGCGCTGTGAGCGTAACCCAATCAACCAACCATGCTTTACTACTCACGATACTTATTTGGCTGAGATCTGTGGAAATTTTTTCCCGTAATCGAGTTTTGTTAGAGGCTGACGTATAGATCCCCGCAAAGTATGCCCCTTTGTTAATGATAGGGGGAGAAATATACACCTTTTGAGCAATGGTGTTTGCCTGAGACAGCCAGATAGTGTCAAAGCTCATCAGCAGCAACCCTGATTCAAGCAGTTTTAAGTTTCTTGCATCATAGTTTCCAAGGGTGAAGCTAAAGGTATGCTGGAAGCCTCCTTCCAAAAGTGCGCGTTGTGCGATGAGAAACTCGACGACATCACGTTGGCACCTGGGGTGGTTGAATATCTCCTCCGTGAATTCAGAAATGGATTGATCGGCCAGTATTTCTTTAGCGTATTCATAAATGTCTTGTTCGATTGAAATCGAAATTCGGGCGTGTGTTGAAAAAGAAAGGCCTAAAATAAGTAGCAGTTTCAAGTATAAGCGGTTAAGGCAAGACATAATGACTTCCTGTGTGTATTAAGGCAAGTCTAGTTCAGTGCCCACTAATTGACTATTTTTTAAGTGACAACCTTGAGTTTGTAGAATATGTTTGAATGCTGTGGAGTGTGTTTGTCTAGAAGGCATACGCCTCCATAGATTCAGGCACACCAGCTGGAGGCAGGATACTGAGTCCAGCCTATGTGCATGGCTGTTGGTTGGCGTTATATCAAGTACAAGGAACTAAGATGAAATTTGAACAACTGTTGAACCACTTTGACATGGGTATCTGTGTGGAGCAATTGCAAAAAGAATCCTTGTTGGATATTGCTTTGTTATTTGTTTGCATTGATGAAAAAATAGAAACCGAAGAAATGGACATTGTCCGGGACTGGGCGAATACATTACATTGGAATTCGGCTATTACGTTGCAAGATTACATGGATGATGCGCTGGGCAAGTGCCTAATTGCGATTAAGCAGGAAGAAACAGAGTGCTTTATCCAGCATAGATTGAGTCATATTGTTGATAAACCCATGCGCGAACTTGCGGTGTCAATTGCGCACCGGATCAGTGAAGCGAATGGGGAAGTGTGTGACAGTGAGAAACGTGCTTTGGCCATGTTAGAAAGCGAGATATAGGGCATCCACCCTATATCTGAGCACCTGTAGATGTTATTTCAGGGCTTCCGCTACCTCAGCGATTTTTTGTCTAAGCCAGATATGGCTGGCGTCGCGATGCAATAACGGACTCCAGATCATATCCAACTCGAAGGGGGGGATAGGAAACGGAGGTTCTAAAATAGCCAAATTCGGATCATCGCTATATATGTTTGCCGCTTTTGATGGCAAGGTTGCGATGAGATTTTGCTCTTTTGCCAGGTGAATTGCGACATGGTAATTACGTGTAAATGTGGCAATGTTCCTGTGCTTGCCAAAGTGAGCCAATGCTTCGTCAACCCAACCCAGCTTTTGCACATCAGCCGGGTCCATGCCTACCCCTACACCAAAGCCCGTTTTGCTAACCCAAATATGCCGAGCTTTTAAGTAGGCATCCAGATTAAAGTGCGTTCTGATAGGGTTGTCTGACTTAATCAGGCAGCAAAAACTGTCTTTCCAGATCCGCTTATGATGAAATGATTGAGGTAAGTTTTCAAAGCGGTTAATTGCCATATCGACTTTACCATTTTCCACGTCATGAAAGGTTACATCACTGGGTGTCAGGATATCGAGAGTCGTATCTGGGGCCTCCATATGCAACTTATTCAATAGCTTAGGTGCTAAAGTGCTGGCTGCATAATCGCTGGCCATAATGCGAAATACGCGTTTGCTCTGCCCAGGTTCAAACTCACGATTGGGTGCCAGAGTTTCTTCCAGCGTCATTAAAATACCGCGGATCACTGGCTGGAGCTCCAGTGCGCGCTCAGTCGGAACCATGCCCTCACTGGTGCGTACAAGGATTGGATCATTAAACAAGTTGCGAAGCCGCTTCAGGCCATTACTCATCGCGGGCTGGGTGATACTTAGCTGGTTTGCGGCACGAGTGACGTTGCACTCTCGCAGTAGCGTATCGAGATAGACCAGTAGATTCAGGTCAATTTTGCTTATGTTCACTGTGTTCCTTTGTTATTTTATATGTCGATAGAAGCGTTGTGAGGCCGGGTAAGGATAGACTTGCTTAACCACGTGAGCCTGTATATCCCGTTGCGCCTGTTGCCAGTATTCCACCTTCAATAAGGCTTCGTGCGACTGTTCAAACACCGCTCTGAGTTTAGGGTCTGTGAGTACAAATGTACATAACTGTTGTGGAAATACGTCGTTTGGTGCTGCCGAGGGCTCGGCCACACCACTATATAGGTCTTCCAAAGATGGGCTGGGCATGGGCCGGAAGTTCATGTCAGTAAGATATTGCACCTCATCATAATCGTAAAATATAACCCTATGGTGCTTAGTGACCCCAAAGTTCTTGAGCAGCATATCGCCCGGAAAAATATTTACGCTGAGCATCTCTTTGATAGCGTGGCCATAATCTTCGATGACTTTGTAAGCGGTTGGCTCATCGGCGGTTTGCAAAAAGAGATTCAGCGGTGTCATTCGGCGTTCAATGTACAGGTGTTTGATCACCAGATAATCCCCTTCGTCTCGCACACTGTTACTGATTGTGGCTTTGAGCGTATCGAGAAGTGATGGAGAGAACTTTCGCTTGGGAATAACGACTTCAGAATACTCGATGGTGTCAGCCATACGGCCAACACGGTCGTGACTTTTCACCAGTTGATAGCGCGCCAGCACCGTATCTCTGCCAAACGGTTTACTTTCGGCAAAAACATCTTTAATCACTTTAAAGACAAAAGGAAAATTAGGTAACGTAAACACCATCATAACCATACCCGGTGTACCTGGCGCTATGGTGAACACGTCTTCGCTGTGTTGTAAGTGAAACAGAAAATCACGGTAGAATTCAGTTTTCCCTTGTTTATGAAATCCGATGGCGTTGTATAGCTCTGCCGTTGTTTTATTCGGCATCAGCTGTTGTAAAAAGCCCACCATAGCTGAAGGGGCATGAGTTTCTACCAGGAAATACGCTCGGGCAAAACCAAAAATAATCCGCATTTGCGCACTTTTAGTTAACAGCGCATCGATGTACAGGCCGCCCTGAGGGTGATGTAAAAGGGCGATAATAAAAGGTTGGACACCCGATTTGGACACCACCCGGCCTACGATATAAGCGCCTTTATTACGATAAAAGGGGGCTGTGAGAATATCAAAGCGCAGTCCATGATGGCTATGGTGAGTGCTTGGTGCTTGTTTGATAAACGCTTTGACCAGCATTCTGATATCCTGTTCCAGATCGCGAAAACCGCACTGTAAGTCCATGTGTGAAATCATATTGCGAATAGTGGGCTTTAACCCAGAGATGACCGGGAAATAGCTGCGAAATTCCGCTTCTATCGGCAAGGTGGTTGGCTTTGTTAACGTTGTTTCCACAAAAATAAAGTCATTTTTGTAGTAGCGCCGATGAAACAGGCGACAGAAAACAGAGTTAAAAAAAGTCTCTGCCAGCTCTGCCTGGGGATGAAAAGAAAGGAGTTCAGCGTAATGTTGTTTGACCTGGTGCCATAACGCTTCATCAGGCGTATCCTGTGATGTTTGACGCTTCAGAGCTGTGACGGTGTCATTAACACGAACGTCATACAGAGTTATCCGTTGCTTGCTTATTTGCTCGATTTCTCCCCATCTTTGCTGTGCAAATGCTTGGGGAGCGCGCGCCGTTATTTGTTGAAATAACGCGTAGTGAGCGTGAAAACCGGAAAGAATTTGCTCTGTAATTGTTTGAACCTGGTAGCTCATCGGACCTCCTAATCTGCGAGTTACTTTAGCGCACAAGTGCCAGTCTCTCAAGTTTGTATTTAGGTCATCCGTTATGCGCCACGCTCAAGAGCGCTTGTCTTGAAATAAGGGCGTTTATTCAAGTCGTTTAAGGCGCTTTTCCAAGCTCGCTATTTCTTTGTTCAGCAGCTTAACTTCCTTGAGGTAAGCTGTATTGATCGATTTGATGTTGCGCTTTACATCTTTAAGTGTTTTTGCTCTCTCACTTTTTTCCATCATACGCGAAATGCGCCGCTGCTCATCTCGGGTGGCTTCGTCTCGTTTTCTACCTAAGATTGCTGCCTGATGTTTTTTGGCTCTAAGTGTCTTTTTTAACCGCAGGACCAGCTGCTGCCGCTCAATATTGTTCAAGGTTTTGGTATGCTGGCCAGTGGGGGCTGGTGCTTGTGGATCGGAGTGGCTTAAAGTATGTTGTTCAGCATTGGCTGCGCACGGATGCTGGCTGTAAACAACCGCCTTATCGGTGACACATTTGTAGTAACTGAAGGTTGTTTTTGCCTGGCTTAGCATAGGCAATAACAGCCAAAACATGATGATCAATATCTTCATAGCGTGTGCTTCCCTGAAATCTATATTTACATTTCAAGATAGTAAAATTGTTCGATATCGCAAGTGTTGTGGCAGACGCCATGTTACTTTACAGCAGGCGTCTGATTGAACTGTTTGAGTCGCTTAATACTCTGAATTAAAAAGGGGACATCCAGTTTTTGATCTAGAGTAAAGCCTTCTTTTGCAGAAATCTGCTTATAGCTCCCGTCCTGTGCTATCAGTGTAATACGGTCTTTCTTGTAAGCAACTAACACACCACGAGAATAGTTTACCCCTTCATTGAGTGTGTCCGTGGCAACATTATTGCCCAGCATACTTGCTGTTGCGAGTGTACTACACTGAAAATGCTCTGACGCAATGGTTGTCATGACATCGCTGACCTGAATTAGCCCGGTATGTCCTGAAAACGCTGGGATATTGGTATAAAAGCGGGTTGTGGTCACTATATCTGAGCTGTTTGGCTCGACTATGAGGATAGTCGGTGGTGTTTGCTCTGTAATAAGTGGGCTTTGGTCACTATATGACACCCGTACATCCGCATTTTCGACAGTGTTAATGTAATCGAATTTGGGCAGTCCAGAGACCGACAAAGACAGGCGGTTTGACCAAACTGGCGGAGCTTTACTTTCCATTAAAGACTGTTTGTAGTAGGCAGGAAGACCATACAGCAGATTAAACCTGAAATCCTCACTCAACGTTGGGGCCAGCAGCTGCTCTGAACCATGCCAGCCAAGTTGTACTAGCTGACTTTCAGTTTGCTCCGACAGTGTTTTTACTATGCTCAGGTTGACTGGAGCATCCTGAGCCGGACACGATGTCAGTGACGCTGGTGGATGATAGTTTACTTCGTTGGGCCCGACATTCAGCGATCTTGCCTGGTTATATTCTTGCATATCGAGTAGCTCGTGTCTGGCAAGGAGTGTTTTGGCTGTGGTTGGATAAGATAATGGCAGTACGTTATCCTGCATTGTGATGTCGAAGTAGCTATTTGCATCTGCCCAGATATGCATAATGTGACTGCTTGCAAAGCAAGTGACCAATATCGTGCTGGCGACTTTAGGAAAGGAGTAACTCTTTAACCGCTCAAGGTGACGCCATGCATGATTGCCGACAATCAGTTCAAACCCTAAAATAGCAGCAATCATTGCAAGCACAATCAGGCTATTGACGGCAGGGGAGCTACTGATAGTCTTCCAAAACAAGGAAAGAATTTCAGGCAGTGCCTGAAGGTTCAAGTGGTAGCCAAGCTGGAAATAGACAAATGCATCAACACCCAGTACCGTGATACCTAAGGTTGCAATACAGGCGGCCATTCCTCGAATATGCCTTGGATAGGGGAATATCAGACTGAGTGGGAATATACTCAGTACAAATACACAAAAGGTAATAAAACTGGTGTGGCTGAGCCAGGTCACCAGCATATATAGCCAGCCAAGTAGCGTTGTCGGTGCTTTGTCAGCGGCCAGATAGCTTAAAGTAATGGCTAATACTAAGCCGATGTTGGCAAAGGTAAACCAATGCCCCCAGCTCAAGAGCTGACTGGCCTTTGACGAAAAAGGGCTGTGCGAAGAAAGGTTCATTCAGTTACTTTACCGACTGGGTCAACGCCTTGGCAAAATTTTCAGCAACCGCTTGTCTTTTCTGTTCCGGTACATGCTCTTTGATGATGTGCGTGATAGAATTTCCCAAACACATTAAGCTTAAATCAACGGTTGCCTGATTCTCTGTCAGTACGTTTAACAGTTGGTCGACAATTTGTTCTACTTGTTCGTTGGAATATTTAGACTGGATAGGCATCGGTTGGTTCAAATAAAAAGAGTTATAATTCTTTCTATTCTAACACCAGAGGCGTTAAAAACAAAGATGAGCATTGAGGTGAACAAGCTTGTTGTACACTATGTCGACAAGCAAGACGAAGAAACACAAATTCATTTGCGTGATGATGAGATGCAGGTTAATGACCGGGTAGCAGTTTTCATAGAGCAGCTCCACCATGCTTATAATGGCAAACCTGGAAAAGGCTTTTGTGCCTTCGATCCTGATAAAGACAGTCGCGTCGCGTCGGCAATGCAAAGCTACCGCAATAATGAGCTGGCATTTTGGCATCTAACGCAGCAGGCAACAGAAGTTCTGAAAGAAGAGTTGAACAAATATGCGTTCAATGAGACTGGTTATCTGGTGTTCTGTCATTATCAGTACGTTGCCAGCGATTACTTGCTGATAGCCATGATTAATATTAAAGAACACTATTCCATTACGTCTGATCTGGACCTGGCTGCGTCGAGGCACTTGGATATCTCACGTATGCAGCTTGCAGCGCGCATCGACTTAACTGCGTGGGATACGCAGGCAGATGAAAATAGATATATTTCTTTCATTAAAGGCCGAGCTGGCAGAAAAGTAGCCGACTTCTTTCTTGATTTTCTGGGCTGTGCTGAAGGTATCGACCCTAAGCAGCAGTCGCAAACTATGTTACATGCCGTGGAAGACTATCTGGCCGAGCAGCAGTTTGGTAAAGATGAGAAAGATGCAATTCGCAAAGAAGTCTTTGATTATTGTAATGACTGTATTAATAGTGGCGAAGATGCAGATGTCGAGTCTTTGTCTGATACCGTATCTAAATCATCCGATGTGCAGTTTGAAGACTTTTATAAGCAACAAGGTTATGAACTGGAAGAGTCATTCCCGCTCGATAAAAAAACCGTCACGACTATGGTCAAATTTTCAGGTCTGGGTGGCGGTGTGAGTGTTGGGTTTGAGCGCAAGCATCTGGGAGAACGTGTGCTATATGATGCGCAAAGCGATACTTTGACGATTAAAGGCGTGCCGCCAAACCTCAAAGATCAGCTAGAAAAGTTCTATCAGGAAGAGAGTGAGTAAATAAAAAGGGGCTAACATGTGTTAGCCCCTTTTTATGTCAGTTAAATATGTACTTTGGTACGTCTAAGACTTACCTGTAACAACAAACTGCGCCAGCTGGGTGCCCAACTTGTTAGCTAATTTGGTCATCGCATTACTCTTAGCTGTGTCCTTGTAGCTCGACGCTGCCTTCACTTTGGTATTAAAGTGCGCCTGTTCTTCGCCATTTTCCATCACCACCAGGTAGCTTTCTGCCACACTGTAAAAGGTACCGGCTTTGTTCATATCCTGCCAGTCAACGGTGAACTTAAGGGCAAAATCGGCCTCACCTGTGGTGACCTTGATCCCCTGAGAGCTGAGCGCTTTTGCTAGGATGTCTCGAACCTTACGGTGTGCCTGGTGATCGCTTTCAATACTAAAGCTGATACTGTTGATAAGCGCATCGGCCTGTTGCTGTTTGTCACGAACAGATGCAGGCAAGGGCAGAGGTGCAGCCTGAAGCTGGGTAAGGTATTGGTTTTGCTTATTTCGTTTTACCAATAGCTCTTTGAGTGCAACGGCTTGTTTCAGTTGTTGTGATTTACTGCCGTTGGCAGCCACTGTGAAGGCTGCAATATCTTCATCCAGAGCCCGTATGGTTAGCTCTGTTTGCATTGCGGCTTCGGTGCGGTTAAAAGCGGCCAGTGCAAAGGCTGTTTGCTGATCTGCACTAACGTATTCATCTTCAATTTTTACACCTTGCAAATGAATATCAGGTACCTGAGAGTTAATTAGCTCATCGACATGAAATTGCATCGACTTTTCGCTGGCCGATTGCTCTATTCTGGTACTGGCTGAAATGGTGACATTCAATTGCTTAGCCAGTGCCAGTCGCGCTGATTCCTGTGCTGCCAGTTTTGCCTGTTGCAAGTCACCGGTGTTTTGCGCGCTGCCAACACCATAAACCATATAGCTTGAACTCGGCATGTTGGAGATCCATACCGGTTTGTTGTCAACAGGCGCCTGATTGGCGTTGTTTGCACCACAGCCGCTGAGTACAGCGACACTCAGCAGCGTTGCGATCAAGGGGTTAGAAGCCAAAGCGCGAGCGCTCCTGCAGTTTTTGAATTTTCTTCTGTCCATTCCATACCTCACGGTTTGTGGTCATATCGATCAATCTCAGGTCAACCTGATAGAAAGTCACGCGATCACCGCCTTGCTGATCAACGAAAGAGTTAATGGTGCCTGACAGCGCATAATCTGCGCCTTGTTCCTGGCCCATTTCATTCTGTGTACTCAGGCTGGCATTTAGCTCCTGGTCTTTTCTTTCGTCTCGGATCTCCTGACGAACATCTTTGTTCGCAACAAAGTCCGCCTGACCACTGCGTAATATTGAACGCTTTAGGTCATTCAGGAAGGTATCAACAGCGATATGCTGATGTGATTTGTTGCGTACTGACTGGATTATAATAGCAGGACGCGTGCCCTCTTTTTGTAAGTGATCGTTAACCCATGGAAAGCTCAACATATCGTTGATCATGGCCTCTGCAACCAGTTGCGAGTCCTTGCCGTTCCACTTGTCAGAAAGGGCAACCTCTTGATTTGCGTCTACTCTTTGTACTTTTGTCGAGGAGCAGCCAGTGATGGCTAAGCTGCATGCAACAACCAAAGGAGTTAGCTTTAAAAGTGTGGTTTTACAGTTCATAACAATTATTCCATTGTAAACAGAGTGGATGGTGCTGTGGATTTGGCACTGTCAATGAAAGTGCGAGTATGCCACAGCGTCATATTTTCGTTTATTTCTAATGTGTCAGATTGCTCTATGACTCTGCCTGAGCGCAGTTTAGTCTTGAGCGTAATATTGACTATGCCTTGATTGACAGGCACTTGTGCGAGTTTTATATGAGACGGAAGCGACTGCCATTGACGCAGGTCTGCACTAGCGGTGACCGCGTTGACAACACTGGTTGCTAACTTGGCGAAGCCATCAAATGCCTGAAGACCGGTGCTTTGAATTGCTTTGTGCGCTGTCATCGCTTTTACAACTTCTCGAGTAAGTGCGATCTGCATTTCTCTATTGGCATTTTTAAGTGCGCTTTGTAAAGTCAGCAGGCTGACAGAGTGATAGTTATCCAGCTCCGAGACTTTTTGGCCATCAAGCCACAGTTCCGTTTTTTCTATTTTATGTTCGAACGGCTCCAGATAAGTCACCGCTATGCGACTACCGTGTTCAAGCGCATCAATCAGTCCGGCAGCCTTGGCACTTTGCCACAGTGAATCGCCCAATGGTAAACGCTTAGTTAATGCACCCATTGCTACATCCCCCAGATCACCGGTGGCATAATTCTGCATCATGTCGAATAGGCTGGTATCGGCATATAGCATCTGGAACCACCACATTTGTGCTTTTCGCTCCGAAGACGTGCCCCAGAGAATAGGGGTCACAACGAGCGCTTTGGCATCATGATCGGCTTTCAGTAATAAATTAAATTCTTTGCGTTGTGGACCAATCCCAGCATTTTGAACGACGGTAAGAAGAGGGCTTGATTGTTTCGTTTCGCGAATGCTATTACCCCATTTTTTTTCAAGCGCGCGAAGTTCATTGCCATATCCACCCGCTTTACGCATGACTCGGGCCAAATCAGCATAAGCTTGCTTTGTTACGGTGCTGTCTAAATCGTATTGTTTAGCAAAGCCTTGTTCAAATGCGGATGCGGCTCTTTGATACTGGATACGGGCTGCATCTAGTTCATTGCTGCTTTCATACAGAATGCCACTGATATAGTGGGCAAATGCATCATCTTTGTAGTCGACGTTTTTCAACAGGTCATTAGGAGCCAGCAGCGGTTGTAAAATACGCATAACGCGGTCGGTGAGTCCGTCACCAGTTGGTTTACCATCATAGCCACCTGTTTCGTCGGTGAGTGTCGACAAGTAGGTATCGAGCTGGCGCATTTCAACCAGGGCAGCATCCAGGTAGTACTGTCTTTGAGCAGGGTTTTGGTTTGCAAGCGCGTTATAGTTGAGTGCTTTGAACACATTAATCAGGGGTCGATGAAACTCTTTACCTGAGAACGTGGTGTAAGTTGGGCCACTGAGCAACGCCAGCGCTTGCTCTGAAACACTAATAGTATATTGCTCTTCAATAATGGCTTTTGCCTGGTCAAGGTTATCATTGCTCAGCTTGTACTTTTGCTCGAGGTGATACAATGTGCCTAGTTCAAGATATCGCAGTAATTTGTTTTTACCTGACGCTGAGTAGGTTGTTTCTATCGCCGATTTGGCTTGTTCAAACTGACCTTGTTGAGCAAGTAAAATTGCATTTTTGTTGGCGGGTGTTGTATTGCATCCAGTCAGAACCACAATCAGGGCCACTGTTAACCAAGCTCGATAATGCAAAGTGTTGAATAGAGATAGCATTACGCTTCCTTTGCTTGTAATAAAGTTTACGGTGACTATACCAAAGAAGTTGGATATATTTGCACTAACTTAAAGATTATTTTGCTTTTTTTGAAGCTGAATATTGTAAGAAATCGTTCTTACAATTTATTACTGTAAAGCAATCAGGCTTTTGTTAAATTTAAATCATCGCTTAGCAATCAATAGCTCGAAGGACAATATCATGAAGATCAAACCGCTTATTACTACTATGCTCGTAGCAGGGATGTTAACAGCCTGTAGCTCGACTGGAGAAAAGACTGCCTCTGAGTCGAAGATTAATATACCAGATTGGGTATTAAACCCAGCTGTTGAAAATGGCATCGCTGCTGCGGATTGTGTGAAGTTTTCTGGTAACATCTCAATTGACCAGAAAATGGCTGTCGCTAATGCAAGGTTAGCGCTGGCACAGCAAATTGAAACGCGCATCGAAGGGTTGGATAAGACTTTTTCAAACCGTACTGATGCGAATGAAGAAACAACGGTTGGTGCGACGTTTAGCTCGGTATCAAAGCAGCTAACAAAGCAAACGCTTAATGGCTCTCGCGTAATTAAAGCTGATGTCGTTGAGATTGGTGGTAAAGACTATTTCTGCGCCCTGACCACATTATCACCTGCATTAACAAAATCCTTGTTCAAAGACTTGGTAAAAGAAAGTAAAAAGCAAATTAACCCTCAAGATGAGCAATTCTTGTATCAGGAATTCAAAGCATTTAAGGCTGAAAAAGATCTGGAAAAAGAAATCGCCAGATTAACCAATTAATTGTATGCGCACCTAAAAAGGTGCGCTTTTCATTGATAGGAGTGGGCTGTGAAAACCATACTTGCATTGACGATTGCATCTCAGTTTGCCGCCGCCGCAGCGGTTGCCAGTACATCCGGTTTGTTTAGTGAACTGGAAGCGGCAATGCAAACCTATGACAGCAGCGCCCAGGAGCAAACGGAATTTGAGCGCTACAAGGCGCAACATTTACAAGAATTTA
The DNA here is from genome assembly GCF_015356275.1 of Pseudoalteromonas sp. PPB1. Lineage (NCBI taxonomy): Bacteria > Pseudomonadati > Pseudomonadota > Gammaproteobacteria > Alteromonadales > Pseudoalteromonadaceae > Pseudoalteromonas > Pseudoalteromonas sp. PPB1. The sequence goes on from NZ_JACEQV010000037.1 coordinate 28,043, forward strand.
ATGACTATGTTGAGGCGCATTTTGAAGAATTTGATGCGTTTCGAGATCAACTGATCCAACAATGGGGTGAGGCGAAGGTGTCTGACCAAAGCCAGTTTGTTGGCTACTCAGACGATAACCGGGAACGCCTGGAAGTCGACTTCCAGAATAACGAGTTAGTCCTCAGTGTGCGGCACCACGCAGGAACACACGTCTCTGATCAACAGATTTCACAGGCTATCGAAAGGTTTAGACAGTCTGAACGAGCGTTGTTTCAATCTTTTCTGAGTGGTGAATCATTAGCAGATGGTGTCAGTGAACGAGAGCAAGTTGCGATAGATAATGGACTTCGTGTCAAATCCATTATTGCCGCAAAAGCTCAGATCAAGCAGCAAACACAGGAACAGAAAAAACTAGCAGAGCAGCAGGCCGATGAAGCGCTGGCGTTGCAGTCTGAACCGCAATTAGTTGAAGCTGCAAATAAGCAGTTAGAAACAAAGAAAGCGGAGTTGGATGAGCTGGCAACCAAGCGCATCAAAAACCTGACTAAATCTGTCAGACAAATTTCTAAAACCGAACCGCAGCAGATCACTCAGGTACGGATCAAACTGCCGAAAGATGGTCTGGCACATAAGCGTGCCTCTGAGTATCAAGGTCAAATTGCAAAGCAAAGTGAACGCTTCGAGATTGATACCAGTCTGGTGTTGGCGGTAATGCATACAGAGAGTCACTTTAACCCGCTTGCCAAATCACACATTCCTGCATTTGGTTTAATGCAGATCGTGCCAACTAGTGCAGGCGTTGATGTAAATCGATTCCTCTATGAGCTGGATGAGCCAATGAGCCCGCCATACCTGTATGTAGTTGATAACAATATTGAGGCAGGCACGGCGTATTTACACCTTCTCAACGATCGATATCTCAGCGCGATAAAGGATCCACTAAGTCGTAAGTACTGTATGATAGCGGCGTATAATACGGGCGCCGGTAATGTCGCCAGTGTGTTTAATGCTGACGGTTCTCGAAATATTAAGCGCGCTGCGCGAGTGATTAACTCATTGTCACCTGAGCGTGTCCTGGAAGCACTGCAGCAAGGCTTGCCTTACAATGAGACACGTAGATATCTGAAAAAAGTACTGGCGACTGAAAAGTTGTATATCTAATCACGATACTGGTTTGCCAGTGCGAATGGCACTGGTATGACCATTCTGTTTTTCTTCTACATATAGGCCATTTCTTGCTCCTTGCACTTTTCCTATGCGGTCCTGTAGGTATCGAATTCAAAGGGATTCGTCTGGACAATTTCCTGAACTAACCTTTATTTTAGTATCTCTTCAAACGCTTTTTATTTTGTTTATCCTGAAACGGGCTCAGGCTGAGAGAAGCGGCCGTTTTATTTCTACGCTGCTTTCACAGTGGAATTGGTCACAGAGGGGCTTGGTCAAGAGCTTACTTTGCGTAGAGCCTCACAATTGTCGCACTGAAACCATTATCCTTTCAAGTAGGTATCATGCTTAGTGTCTAATCAAATCCGGGCTTAAAGCTGCCATTTAAATATGATGGATGTCTCACAATGAGAGCCTGTAAAACTTTTTGCCTCCAAAGCAGACCGGTGCCTCAGCGATAGCAGGACGCGAGAGTGGTGTTATTGAGCCTATTTTCTCACCCCAAAATAGAACACTTAATTAAGCAAATTGGGATTAGTTATTCTGGCTTGCTTAGAACATAAGAACAAGGAGGATCAAAAAGGGCCGCATATGCGGCCCTTTTAAAAGGTTTAATTCAAAACCTATTCGTAGCTGGCTGGTGACGCCATGGCCGAGCTTGCTCTTGCTGTCGGAGACTTAGAGCCAGAGCCCTGACCACTGTCGCTTACTTTCTCGCGCATGGAGTCTGGCATTGCCAGGACGGTAATGGCGATATCAGCGCTTTCATCAGCAGCGGCTTTTGTCATTGGTGCTTCAGCAACATGCTGATAACGCACACGGACCGATACCGCTGATTCAGTGGCCTTTACTAGTGGAGTGGTTTCAACAGCTGCCTCTGCAACTTGTTTAGCAGCAGGCGCTTCAGCCACTTGCTCAGAAGCAGGCGCTTCAACAACTTGCTCAGCGGCAGGTGTCTCAACGACTTGCTCAGCGGCAGGTGTCTCAACGACTTGCTCAGCGGCAGGTGTTTCTTCTACTTGCTCAGCAGCAGGTGTTTCAACGACTTGCTCAGCAGCAGGTGTTTCAATGACTTGCTCAGCAGCAGGTGTTTCAACGACTTGCTCAGCAGCAGGTGTTTCAACAACTTGCTCAGCGGCAGGTGTTTCTTCGACTTGCTCAGTAGCAGGTGTTTCTTCTACTTGCTCAGTAGCAGGTGTTTCTTCTACTTGCTCAGTAGCAGGCGCTTCAACGGCTTGCTCAGTGGCAGGCGCTTCAACAACTTGCTCAGCAGCAGGTGCTTCAACGACTTGCTCAGCAGCAGGTGTTTCAACAACTTGCTC
>NZ_JACEQV010000038.1:0-29819 GCF_015356275.1 Pseudoalteromonas sp. PPB1
AAATAAAGAAGACAAAACCGACCGTAAATTTATTCACCAGGGCATTGCCGAGCGCAACTTTGAGCGCAAATTCCAGCTGGGCGACCATGTAAAAGTGATTGGTGCTTCGCTTGAAAACGGCCTGTTACTGATTGACCTGGAGCGCGAAGTACCGGAAGCGTTAAAGCCAAGAAAAATTGAAATTGGCACCGGTAAGCTGATTGAAGGCTGATGCCTTAAGAGTAGTAACTACTCACTCCCTTTTCCTTGTATTACATTGTTGAATTCCCACCAGCCGTCCGAAAGGGCGGCTTTTTTATGCTTATGACGCCTCGTAACACCAAATCAAATCGCTCAAAGTCAGTCCGACATGCGACTTTTTCAACTGTAATACCAATTTCACTTAATACCTGGTCTATTTGAAGGAGCAAATAGGACGCTAACAGCGTTAAAAATTTCTCATTTAGAACAAATAAATAGCAAAATTTTTGCCTTGTTATTGACCCTATTTTCTCGCCTCAAAATAGATCACTTAATTAAGCAAATTGGTATAAACCCATTCCAGAATAGCACCCAAATCAATGCAGCCCAGGCCATCATCAAATAAACACCACCACTCATGTGGCTCTTTTACGGGCCAATCAGATTCATAACACTTCGAGTATAACTGCCTATAAATACGGTAAATTCATACTATAAAACCCATGCCACGGCGCATTTCTGTTGCTATTTTGATGTAGAACATAGTCAGCGTAGATACCCGGAACTTAGATTGATTTTTGCGTGGGGAGTTGTGAAGCTGACGACCACTAAGATCACGCTTGTAAGCCATTGGACGTGAAAAAAGGAGGTGCAATGCCAGATCTGAGTTTTATTCACCTGTCTGCTTTTTATGAACTCACTGCGCTGGTGGTATTAGCCGCAGCACTGGGATTTATCGGCGTGTTGCTGCGCCAGCCTATGATTGTCAGCTTTATTGCCGTAGGGGTGATAGCCGGTCCTTCGGCGTTGAATATTGTTCAATCCCATGCACACATAGAACTGCTTGCCGAACTGGGCATTGCTGTACTGCTATTTCTGGTTGGCCTTAAGCTCGACCTTAAACTCATTCGCACACTCGGGCCGGTCGCACTGGCCACCGGACTGGGACAGGTTGCGTTTACCTCTGCCATTGGCTTTGTACTCGGCAAATTGCTGGGGCTGGATACCGTTACCGCTGTGTATGTGGCCGTCGCGCTGACCTTCTCCAGTACCATTATCATAGTGAAACTGCTGTCAGATAAACGCGAAGTCGACTCCCTGCATGGACGCATAGCTGTGGGCTTTTTGATAGTTCAAGATTTAGTAGTGGTACTGGCCATGATGGTGCTCTCGGCCATGGGCATAGGGGCACAGTCGGGCGGCACGCAATCCGCCCTGGCTCAGGTTGGCAGTGTACTGCTTTATGGGTTGATCATGCTGGCATTTGTCCTGGTGTTTATTCGCTATCTGGCAACGCCACTGGTCAGTCGAATAGCACGCTCTCAGGAGCTACTCATCACCTTTGCTATCGGCTGGGCCACCTTACTGGCGGCGATAGGCAGCCAACTGGGCTTTAGTAAAGAGCTGGGCGGCCTGCTGGCAGGTATCTCTTTGGCATCTACCCCATTCAGAGAAGCCATTGTTGCCCGCTTAGCCTCATTACGCGACTTTCTGTTACTGTTTTTCTTTATCGCCCTGGGCACCCAGCTGGATCTCAGCTTACTTGGCTCACAGGTTTTCCCAGCGCTGATACTCTCTTTATTTGTGTTAATTGGCAATCCGATAATTGTGATGGTGATCATGGGGCTCATGGGCTATCGCAAACGCACCGGCTTTCTGGCGGGGTTAACCGTCGCACAGATCAGTGAATTCTCCCTGATCTTTATGGCCATGGGACTCACCATAGGTCATGTCACAGCCGACTCTTTAGGACTGGTCACGCTGGTGGGTCTAATCACTATCGCGATGTCGGTATATATGATCACCTATTCTCACGGTTTGTATAACAAGCTGGAACGCTGGTTAAGTGTGTTTGAACGCGACCAGCCATTCAGAGAAGCTGCGCTGGAAAAGCAGCCCTCGTCTGAGCAGGCTTACGATGTCATTCTGTTTGGTCTTGGCCGTTACGGTAAGGCGCTGGCTCACTACCTGCAAAAAGAAGGATTCAGTTTGCTGGCTGTGGACTTTAACCCCGACGAAGTCAGACGCTGGCGCAACGATGGCCACCTGGTGATGTATGGCGATGCCAGTGATCCGGCTTTTGTGAACGACCTGCCGCTACAGGGTGTTAAGTGGGTGGTATCAGCCATGCCACAACATGATTTGGGGGTAACACATGAAGACCCCCGTCTGGCGCTACTGGATGGGTTGAAACAACAACATTATAGCGGCGGTATTGCCATTTCAACCCAGCACCAGCATGACCAACCCCTGTTAGAAGAAAGAGGCGCAACCCTGGTACTGATGCCATTTCATGACGCCGCTGAACGGGCGGTAGAGCGGGTAAAAGCAGCGACCCCAGCCAGCACTTATACAGAGGTGAATAATGACACGATTTAACAGAATTTTATGTGTGGTAGACCCAGAAGCAACAATGGACACCGCCGTGGTACAGGCGCTCCGCCTCGCACAAGATAATCAGGCAGACATCACTTTTATTTCAGTACTGAAAGAGGTCAAACACTGGCGCACCTTCTTTACCAGTAAAGCGGAGTATGCCAGTAAGCTTACAGAGTTACTGGCCAATAAGCGGGCCGCAATCGAAGCGAAAGTTAAAGCAAAGGATAACGACCAGGATCCCAATATCATCGTTTGCACCGGGATCGGCTTTATCGAGATCATCAGGCGCGCGATCGATGATCAATGCGATCTGGTGGTAAAGTGCGCCGAGGATGCAGACTGGATGGATCGCATGCTTGGCAGTGAAGACATGCACTTATTGCGCAAATGCCCCTGTCCCGTATTGATGCTTAAACCCGGCCAGCTCGATGCCTTTGGTAAAATTCTGGCCACGGTCGACGTGAACGACAGCTTCAGAGAGCTGGATGATGAACAAGTGCAGGACAAACTCAATCAGGCCGTGATGGAATACAGCGTGTCGTTAAGCCTGCCTGAGCTGTCTGAGCTGCATGTGGGCAGCGCCTGGGATGCTTACGCCGAAGACTGGCTGCGTTACGGCACTTTTGCCCATCAGTCGGACGAACAGGTGGATGACTATGTAGAGCAGGGGCGCAGAGACTGTGCCACTAAGCTGGCCCGGCTAGTGACAAAAATGGACGCACGGTTCGACAAGTCTGCCGTTCAGTACCTGCAACCCAAACTGCATCAGGTCAAAGGCAAAGCCAGCAAAGAGATCCCCCTGCTGGCACAAAAACACCAGATTGACTTAATCGTGATGGGCACAGTCGGCCGTGTCGGCATTCCGGGTTTGATCATAGGCAACACCGCCGAATCTATACTGGAACAAACCCAGTGCTCCATACTGGCCATAAAGCCCAAAGGCTTTCAGACGCCAATCAAGTAACCGGGTTAACTCTGTGGTCCACCGGCTGAAGAGTCGTGGGCCATTTTTCTGGCTTTTCTCACTTCGCCGACGCCAACACTGCTATCGGGCTTTTATCCTCGTACAGTAAAACTGTACTCAATGGGTAAAATCTATCCCATTGTCAGACATCACAAAATACCGTTTAATAAAGGTATAAAACCCCACACAAGAATCTTCCGGGGTTAAGCAGTTTAAAAGGAATATTGATGTCAGAACACAACCCCGAACTATCCCCAGAGATTGAAGCACTGATTAAAGAAGCCTTGAATGGTGATGTTGAAGTATACTGCAAGTTAAGCCAAAAGTATTATTATGGTAAAAATGTAGAGCAAAACTACCATCAAGCAGCTTTTTGGCTAAGGAAGGCTGCTGAGCAAAAACATTTAGCGGCTCAATGTAACTTAGGCGTGATGTATCATCTTGGCCAAGGAGTTGAGCAAAGCGATAAAAAAGCCGTTCAATACTTCCAGTTGGCAGCTAAGAGAGGACACGCAAGTGCTCAGTACTACTTAGGCTGTATGTATGACCTAGGGAAAGGAGTAGAACTAAATTACGAAAAGGCCTTTGAATATTATAAACTTGCGTCGGAGCAAGGAGATGAAAGAGCCCAGTGCAATTTGGGCACTATGTATGAAACAGGCAGAGGCACTGAAATAGATTTAGAAAAAGCAGTTTCACTCTACAAATCCGCGTCAGATAAAAGTCACGCATATGCTCAATGTAATTTGGGTATTATGTACGAATTTGGAAAAGGGGTAAAACAAGATTACAACCGAGCGATCCACTTCTATGAACTTTCAGCGAAGCAAGGGGAAACCCGCCCATTGCTCAATCTTGCAGGTTTTTATTTCGACGGGAGAGTTTTTAACCAAAGTTATTTTGAGGCTAAAAAACTATGCGAAAAAATATTTAAAGATCCCGAACTAAGCTTCAAAGCATACGAATTATTTGACAAAACAGAACGTTTCGAGCAATCAGAATCGATTAGCGTATTACGAGAAAAGATACTCTCTCATCTGAAAATCAACGAAAGCCTCTCAATGACCCACTACACTTCATTCGATGTGGGCCAAGCTATTCTACTAGAGCAAAGCCCTTTCAGGCTGGGTCATATTAGTGCAGTAAATGATCCTAATGAAGGAAAATTACTTTGGCATGCACTAGGCTACGAGCCAATAGAAGGTAACCCCGTATTTATCGGCTGTTTTTTACCTAAGAGTGATAATCTGAATATGTGGCGCTTTTACAGTAAAAACCATTTGAATGATGATGCTTGTGGTTGTGCCATTACCTTTAATACAGAGCGATTTTTTGACTATCGTTTACTGGAGGTGCAGAGCAGCCATACAAAACAAGAAGAACGGGTGCCCTCATTTACCAATACAGGCCAGTCTCCTCAGGAAAGTGCGGCGTTTTACCGAGTACTTTATGTGCAAGATCATTTTGAATTTGAAGATGATGATGAAAACGAAGTTGGGTCACTCTTTGCTGAGCTGAAAAAAGAAATTACTAAATTTGTTGGCGAAAATCCGACACCCGAAAAACTACAAATACTTGCCTGGTTGCTCGGCCCGCTGCCTTATCTGCTAAAAGATGCAAACTACAAGGATGAGCAGGAACACAGGGTGATCGTCTCGCACCTGGACTATGGTGCAAAAGAGATCCAAAGTGCAGCTCCTGACTTTGCAAATGGCACTGCCCCACGTTTATATCTGGAGCTACACAGAGACGATCATCTGGCCCCGATTGAGTATGTCACGCTTGGTCCTAAAGCGCCTAACAAAGAGATGATGGCACCGTACTGGCGCCACCAATTAGCCAGCAGCTTTCTGCAAAACTGGATATTCGCCCCTCGCGCTGCGCTTATAAGTAGTACAAGATCTTCTAGGTGGTTGCTGTCGGACGTTTTGCCGTTTCCACCACCAACAGGCCACTGTCGACGGCAGCCGGCAGCCACATGGCCAGTCGCGCTCTGAGTACTGCTGGCTCCACCCCCTGGCGACGGGCGCTGTGTGCCAGCGCCTGTTCAAACGAGGTCGTCTGATTGCTGTGACTTAACAGATCTGCCTGCCAGTGAGTCAAAGGTTGGGCGATCAGCTGGCCATTTTGCTTGGTCAGGGCAATATAACGGGTTTCTCTGGCTGGCATGGCAGGCGATTCGGCGCCTTTCGTTTGACGATTTTCCAGCTGAGATAATAGGGGGAGTATATCGTACTCACTCACCAGTAAACGCACACAATCTGGCACCATAATGTTCAGTGATGCACCGCCGCCCAGTAGTTCGAACTCGTTCAATGCGAACTCAGCTGGTGGCATTTGCTCTGACCCTTTGGCAGCCAGCACTTCGGCTTTGGCACGTTCAAAACGGGCCAGCTCCACATACACCTCAAACAGCGCACTTTGGCTGGCGTTGAATTTGCCTTGCGGCCAGGAATTAGCCAAAAATCGCACAAACGCTTTACCCAAAGTATGAAAGGTCAAGGCCTGAGATGGTAAAGCCATCACGCATGCCTTAGCGAACACGTCAAAAACATCTTCGCCCATCATGGCGCACAACAAACTAAATTCGCCTTTCAGACACGCCTTCAGCCGTTTTACATGTGCTGCGGAATACGTTTGCTGTTGATGTTCTGCGGCTAAACGAGACGCTGCTTTAGCACCTTGTTTTAAAGACAGGCCAGATGTGAGCCACTTTTGTGACACATCACCATGAGAATTTGAAACATGAGACAACCAGTACTGCAACTGGCTGAGCTCCGGGGTTGAGTACGTCATTTTGCTACCGGTTTTAACTGTGTGCTAGGTCTGAGTGTTGATGCATTTCTCATACCACGAGCGTATAAAATATCACCAACATTCACTAACCCATAACTATCAAAGGCTTCTGGTCTTTGCGTCTCTTTGTCTTAGAGTTCAAACCAGTCAAACGACGGGTTATTGGCGTTTGATATCAGACACACCGATACGCCAGACGTCAAAAGTTTTGCCTGTACACAGGCGACCGTCATCCGTCAAAATAAGCTGGTGGCATAAAATGATTAGTCAGTAAGAGTGGTAATGAAAAGGCCATGGCTAAGCCTTCGACAGGCGGCAATAAAAAACCGGATCAGCGGCGTCGTTCAATCTCACATAAATCAGACGCGTGCTCGTCGCACGCTTGTTGCTGCTTTGAATGAGGCACAGAAGTATCAGCACTCAGCTTGCGCTCGGCGTCTATATCAATGCCATTTGCCAGGCAGGCCTCTTTGTAAGCCTGGCGTTCCTGTGCGTTAACCACACCGTTGGACATAGCCAGTGCCAGACCGCCAGCCAGTTCGAGTTCGTGAAACACCAGATTGCTGGCAGCACGCGGTGCCATTTTGATACTGGTAGATTCTTTATAAACGCCGCAATACTCATCAAAGGTCACCTCGGTATGCGGCACAAAAACACAACCCGACAAAAACACAGCACTGATACCTGCTAAGGTGTATTTCCCTGATAACATAGTCATTATCATCCGTATTTATCACTTTTAGGTAAGAGTATGCACTGCACTAAAATAATACAACGGGTTATGACATAAATCTGACGCAATCTTACATCTGCTGACATTTTACCGGGCAACAGAGCGTAAAGCCCCTTTACACTCTGTTACCCAAACCAGCCATATATCCTACTGAGCAAGTTGCTTATATTGACGTCGGTACGCATGCAACAGAGGTTCAGTATAACCATTCGGTTGTGCCTTACCGTCAAGCACTAACGCCAGGGCAGCCGAAAACGCCAGGTTATCCGCTATATTGTCGCCACTCATAGGTACATAATGAGGATCATGACTATTTTGCTCATCAACAATGGTCGCCATACGGACAAACGTGCGCTTAATCTGCTCTTCGGTGCAAATGCCATGATGCAGCCAGTTAGCAATGTGCTGACTGGAAATACGCAGAGTCGCTCTGTCTTCCATCAGGCCGATGTGATTGATGTCAGGGACTTTAGAACAGCCAATGCCCTGATCAATCCAACGCACCACATAACCCAGAATACCCTGCGCATTGTTGTCTAGCTCAGTCTGAATATCCTCTTCGCTTAACTGACGCTCACCCAGCAATGGCGGTGTCAGCAAGTCATCCAGGCTCGCCATCTGGCGCTGTGCAATTTGCTGTTGTAATGTGGCCACTTTCACATCGTGATAGTGCATCGCATGTAAAGTAGCAGCTGTGGGTGAGGGCACCCAGGCGGTATTCGCGCCGGATTTAGGATGAGCCAGCTTTTGCTCCATCATTAGCGCCATTTTGTCAGGCATCGGCCACATACCTTTGCCTATTTGCGCCTTACCTGCAAACCCTGATGCCAGACCTATATCTACGTTGCGATCTTCATAGGCTGCTATCCAGGGTTGGGCTTTTATTTCGCCTTTAGGCAATACCGGACCTGCGAGCATCGAAGTGTGAATTTCGTCGCCGGTTCTGTCTAAAAACCCGGTATTGATAAACACGACACGAGATTGTGCCGCATTGATGCAGGCCTGCAAATTAACCGAAGTACGGCGCTCTTCATCCATGATCCCCATTTTCAGGGTATTGGCTGGTAAACCCAATAAACTCTCAACGGCATCGAACAACTCACCGGTAAAGGCAACTTCTTCGGGGCCATGCATTTTGGGTTTAACGATATTGACACTTTGCGCACTGGAGTTTTTCAGTGCGCCTTCACCGTACAGATCATGCAGTGCCGCTGTTGCGGTGATCACCGCGTCGACAATGCCCTCAAAGACTTCTTCGCCTTGCTCATCTAAAATCGCAGGCGTGGTCATCAGGTGACCTACGTTACGCACAAACATCATCGCCCGGCCTTTGAGTGTAAGCGATCCTCCATCAGGCGTCAGATATGTTTTATCTGCGTTTAGCGAGCGCACAACGGATTGACCGCCTTTTTCAAATTCCTCTTTGAGCGTGCCCTGCATCAGGCCCAGCCAGTTGCGGTAAACCTGCACTTTATCTTCGGCGTCTACCGCGGCCACGGAATCTTCACAATCCATAATGGTAGTCAGGGCCGATTCCAGAATAATGTCTTTGATCCCAGCCTTGTCAGCCTGCCCGATCGGATCCTGAGGATCGATCAGGATCTCAAAATGCAGATCGTTATGTTTAAACAACAGTGCCGTCGGATTCTGTGGCTGTCCGTTAAATCCGACAAACTGTGCGGGGTCCGTCAACTTAACCTGACTTGAGTCATTGAGCGTGATGATCAGCTCACCCTGAACCACTGCGTAGTTGGTACTTTCAATATGAGAGCCATGCGCAAGCGGCAACATACGATCCAGTAACTGGCGGCCATAAGCCATTACTTTAAAACCGCGTACCGGGTTGTAAGCACTGGCACGCTCCGCGCCATCTTCTTCGGATAGCACGTCGGTACCGTAAAGCGCATCGTATAGAGAGCCCCAGCGGGCATTTGCCGCATTCAATGCAAAGCGCGCATTACTCACAGGCACAACCAGCTGAGGACCGGCGATACGAGCAATTTCGGGTTCAACCTGCGCAGTGGTAATGCTTTGTACTTCAACCGCTGGCACCAGATAACCTATGTCGGTCAGAAATGTCCGATATTTTTCAGCATCCCAGCCAGGGTTGGCTAAATGGTAGTCATCAATTTGCTTTTGCAATTTATCGCGCTTTTCCAACAGTGCACGGTTTTTGGGGGTGAGCGTACGAATAATATTGGCAAAGCCAGACCAGAAGTCGTCTGCGTTAATTCTGGTGCCAGGCAACAGCGCCTGATCGACAAAGTCAAACAGGCGCGTATCGATACGTAAACCGGCCTGTAAAATATGAGAGCTCATGTGAGTGATCCTTGATCGGGTTTGAACGGGTCACTTTAAAATAAGCCAAATTCGGTAAAAACAAACCCCTTTTACCATTCACAATAAATATACTGGTAATAACAACTATAAATTTAAAAAATTCCACTGGTCGGTCTAGTGTTTATTTAAACGCCAGCAAGCACTCTCACACTCGCAACCTGGCGAACATACATAAACCAGTTAGCTTAAACCCGTTCGAAGGAATTTTGTTATGAGCAGTTATACCTCTCAAATTGATCGTCTTACTACACTGTGCCAGTCTCAGGGCAATGCATGGCAGGGTATTAACCCTGAATTTGCAACCCGCATGCATTTACAAAACCGCTTTAAAACGGGTCTGGATATCGCCAAATATACCGCAAAAATCATGCGTGAAGACATGGCAGCTTATGACGCAGACAGCAGCCAATATACGCAGTCTCTGGGCTGCTGGCATGGCTTTACTGCTCAGCAGATGATGATGGCCATCAAACGTCACAATAAAACCACTAAGCGCTCCTATGTATATCTGAGTGGCTGGATGGTTGCTGCGCTTCGTTCTGAATTCGGCCCGCTGCCCGATCAGAGTATGCACGAAAAAACCGCTGTGCCGAAACTGATTGAAGAGATCTACACCTTCTTAAAACAAGCCGACGCACGTGAACTCGACCACCTCTATAAGGCACTGGATGAAGCCAAGGCACAGGGCGGTGATGTACAAGCAATCACAGCGCAAATCGATAATTTTGAAACTCATGTGGTGCCTATCATTGCAGATATCGATGCCGGTTTTGGTAACGAAGAAGCAACTTACCTGCTGGCCAAACAAATGATTGAAGCGGGTGCCTGTGCTATCCAGATTGAAAACCAGGTATCAGATGCCAAACAATGTGGCCACCAGGCAGGTAAAGTCACAGTACCGCATGAAGACTTCCTGGCGAAAATTAATGCGGTACGTTACGCCTTCCTCGAGCTGGGCGTAGAAGAGGGCATTATTGTCGCCCGCACTGACTCTTTAGGTGCCAGCCTGACTCAGAAAATTCCGGTCTCGAAAACACCTGGCGATCTGGCTAGCCAGTACAATGCATTCCTGGATACCAAAGTGATCTCAAGCGCAGCCGAACTGGAAGAAGGAGACATGGTAATTAAACAGGAAGGTGAACTGCGCAAGCCGGTGCGTCTCGACAATGGCCTGTATCAATTCAAAGAAGGTACCGAAAAAGACCGCGTGGTACTCGATTGCGTTACTAGCTTACAATCAGGTGCAGATCTGTTGTGGATTGAAACCGAAAAGCCCAATGTAGAGCAAATTGCTGAGCTGGTAAACCGCGTGCGTGAGCAAGTGCCGAACGCCAAACTGGTTTATAACAATTCGCCGTCATTCAACTGGACCCTGAAATTCCGTGAACAGGTTTATGCAGAATGGCAGGCGCAGGGTAAAGACTTGTCTGGTTATCCGGATCCCAACCAAGATCCTAAAGCGTTAATGGCACCAGAGCTGGATCAGTCAGAACTGGCAGCTGAAGCGGATACAAAAGTACGTACCTTCCAGCGTGACGGGGCTGCTCAGGCCGGTATTTTCCATCACTTGATCACTTTACCTACATATCACACCGCGGCACTGAGTACCGACATTCTTGCAGAAGGCTATTTTGGCGACCTGGGTATGCTTGCATACGTCCGCGATGTTCAAAGACAAGAGATCCGCCGCGAACAGGCGTCAGTGAAGCATCAGGATCTGGCAGGCTCTAATATCGGTGATACGCATAAAGAGTACTTCAGCGGTGAGAATGCGCTGAAAGCCGGTGGCGAAGCCAACACCATGAACCAGTTTTAATTGTCATAAAGTTCCTTAATCAAGCAAGGGCCTCCGGGCCCTTTTTTAGATCAAGTTTTTACCAGCTTTGGGGCGTCACGGTTGCCTATGCTCCCAACTCCCCACATCGAGAGTCAATGCTCAGCGAGCTGACTTCTATTATTACCAGCCAGATAAATGACAGATCAACATTTTACCTGCGCGGGCAATCGAGATCAGGATTTTATCAGCAAAGCGTTATTCAGGAGTTTTCCGATAAAAAAGCGAAAAGAAGCAGGTTGTACACCCAGTTTCGGTTTAAAAAGTGGTAAAAACCACGCATTTTTAGCTGAAAAATTCGACTAGACGCAATAATAAACACGCCTCAGGCCACATTTTTACTAACTCCGGTGTCCATAAATCAAATTTTTACTAAGTCAGCATCGAGATAAAACAAAATTTTACTAACTAGACAAACAACAAATCATCTTTTTACCAACTCAGCAAACTGTAAACCCCCTTTACAACTCCATAATTGCCCCACAATTATTTCATACTCTGAATAAAGTCTTATGTGCCATTAAAAAATTATGAAAAAAATACTGCTTCAATCAGCTTTTGCGTTACTCAGTATAGTCTCTGTGAATGCTCAGGCTACTAGCTCGACAATTACCTTGCCGGAAATCAAAAAGCTTGAGCTATCGGGCAACTACGAGCAGGCACTGAGCAGTCTGACCCCATTTTACAATCACTCTGATCAACTGAAGCAATTAAATGCACGCTTTGTTGAAGCGAAAATCTATCGCAAACAGGGCAAACACCAGCAAGCCATTGATGCGCTGGGCAGGCTGTCAGGAAAGTTTCCTCTGGATATCGATAATCAGTTCCAGCTTTATAAAGAGCTGGGGATCAATTACCGACGCATGGGTAAGCTGGATGAAGCTGAAACTAACTACAAACAGGCATTGAATACAGCTAAGACCATGAATAATAGTGACTTAATAGGTCAAAGTTATTCAAACTTAGGCACCTTGTATGACTATAAGAACGAATTGGCAAAGGCCATGCAGTTCCAGCTCAAGGCCAGAGATGCACTCAAAGGCAGCCAGCTCCATGGAGTAGTCGCTAACAACTTTTATAATCTGGGTGATATGGCAATGCGCTTTAACGACCTGGAGCAGGCTGAATTCTTTTTTACCAAGGCCCTGATAGCAGATAAGAAAGCAGGTGAATTGAGCCACATCGCCGGCACAGCACTGCGACTGGCTCAGGTTACATCGAAACGAAAAAACTACTTACAGGCAGTTGAAAAAGCCACCGAAGCAATTGAACTATTGGAACAAATCCCGGCCAATGTCAGCCTGGCTCGTGCCCATCAGCTGATCAGTGGCGCTTATCTGAAGCTGGAAAAAGGCGAAAAAGCCGAAGAGCACGCAAAGTTATCAATGCACTACGCCTCACAAAGTGACAATCAGAGCCAGAATTTTCACGCACATGTGACTATGGCCAGAGCCTACTTATACCTGAACAAATCTGAACTCGCGCGTCCACACTACGAGTGGCTGACACGCTTTATGGACGAAGAAGAAGAGAATTCCTACACATCTCAACTTTACTATAACCTGAAAGCCAAGTTTGACTTTCAACAAGGCCGCCACCAGGAAGCGTATGAAGCCCTGATCCAGGCAAATACTTTTTTTGCTCAAACGATTGAAAAAGCAAACTCAGAGCAAGCACTTACCCACAAGCGCACCATAGACACGGTGATGCAGCAGCAACGTCTGGATGACTCAGAACATCACCGTAAGCTGACGGAAAGTCAGTTGCGCAATGCGCAGCTCATGCAGCGTATGTGGCTATTTGTTGCCCTGACCTGCTTATTGCTCGGTATTTTAATCAGTTATATTTTGTACAGTAAGAATAAGACCGCACGCCTGAAAGCCAACCTTTATCAGCAGAACCTCAAACAAAAAGATCAAATGCTGGCCGACATTTCTCACGAACTAAGAACCCCGTTGAGTGTACTCAAACTGCACATTGAGGCTTTGGAATATAACCTGCTTGATGACGATACCCTGGCATACAGCAAAATCAATGAGAAAATATCCCAACTTAATCACCTGATCTCAGACGTTTATCAACTTTCTCAGGCTGATAACCAGGCCATGGTCGTCAATAACCAACCTTATTGCACCCGAACGCTTGCCGACAGTTACTGTTATGACATTAAGCGGCTGGTGAAAAGCAATGGGTTGCATTTTAGTGCCGATATTTCGATCCCAACAGGTGCCAGTGTATTAATAGACAAACCCAAACTGGACAGAGTCATAGATAACCTGGCAAAAAATGCCTGCCTGTACACAGACAAGCCAGGCCAGGTGCGGGTAAAAATTCGACAAAACTGTGAAGGGTTAATCATTCAATTGGAAGACTCATCTCCTGGCGTATCAGACAATGAGAAACCACGCTTGTTCGAGCGGTTATACCGAGTAGAAAGCTCACGAAGTCGCGCAACAGGCGGGTCAGGTCTGGGACTATCTTTATGTAAAAGCCTGGTGGAATCCATGTCAGGCGAAATTGAGCTCAGAGATAGCAGACTAGGGGGCCTATCTGTGCGGGTGACATTGCGACAAGTAGCGTCTGAATTACCAGCCAAAAAGCACAGCAGCAGTCAGGTTAATGCATGATCTAATCATAAATCAGGTCGCCATGTATCTGACGACCTAATCAGTCCGCAGTGAATCTCAGCTTTGCGTTTACTTTGACAAAAGTCGCACCAGAGTAGCAACCCTGTATTTTTCTGATATTTAATGGCTTGTATGCCACTGTCAAACCTCTACACATTGCACTACTGACTTACAGCACCAGCTGGGCATGATGGCGTTGTAAGTCCCTTCGACAAGTTTTATTTCATGCTGATTCAGAAGGGTATCAGGCAGCCGTGACTCGTTCTCATACTAACTTTGCTCACAGTCTGATTGTTAAAGCAACACACCCAAGGCTTGCAGACACAGCAACCTATGCACCAGCCAGTTCAACCAAACGACAAAAACTAACATCATTGTCGCTCATGAGCTCCCTCCGTTAAAGTGTGCAGGCTGGAATCAATCATAAGGTATAGATGATTGTCATTTATTATCTGTGGGTATGACTGGCAGAATTATTTAAGTACCAAAGACACCCTATTGATAATCGTCACCAGAAAAACCATGTCCATTTCTTGCACACCACATAAACAATACAAATTAATCTTTTCTTAACTGCTCCGATCAGAGAGAACAAAAGATGGCCTCCATTTTCTTTCCACAATGATTGGTTTTAATAAGCAATATACACGGGAGGAATAGTCTATGACACAGCGTACTATGAAACACAATGAATGGGTAAAAATTGTTGAATCCAGACATCGTCAAAAAAAGCAAAACACGACAGTAAAAACCACATTACCAATCTGGTCTATGTTACTGGGTGGCTTTATCATTCTTTCTGCTGCATGGTCTTATTTTGTTGATAGCTCATCTGAAGAAGTTCAGATCGCGGCGATTGATTCAAGCGCCCAAAAACGTATTACGCGCTACTTTTCTAAGCAGTTCATGATGGGCAGCTGGAAATTCAATAATATTGATTTTAAAAGCGGCGAGCTAAATGTATTTATTCAGATCCCAACCAAATTGGCGATGTCTAAAAATGAAGTTAAAGAATATATCCGCAACTCATTATGTCCTGCAGCCAACAGTCGAGTGTGGCAAGATGTACAAAATAACGACATGTATATTTATTTATATACAGACATGCCTCGCAGGGGCGAGTACGCTTTGTGTAATAGCTGATCATACGTAAATAAAAAGGGGCCTGATGGCCCCTTTTTATTGTCTTAAATATCAGGTTAACGTCATTTATCTACTAAAAAATAAAACCATAACTTAACAGCTACATCGAAAACTACTCTATATCTGCGGAAGGTGCGCTCCAGACTAGAGCAAGGACCATAAGCGGAAGGGCTGGAAAGCAATAACGCTTAAGACTGGGCGCATTACACAGCTTATTAAATTACCTGATACTAAAAATGCCACCTGCTTATTTATCGATAAACGTTGATAGCCTGAACTTTCGGGTAACTCGTTCCAAAGCCCGAAAAGCAACCATTTCCGAATATCGCAATATTTCTACCGGCCATAAACGCGGCTAGCAACGTAGAATAATGTCTCTTTCCACTTTCTGTATTGGTATCTATCCAGACAATTTGTTTTTGAGCACAGCCTATGCTGTTGGCATCGTTTGCAGTTATATAAACCCTCACACCCATGGGCTCTGAGTTTATAAAGTCGACACGTGCACTTCTATCTTTTGTTACCCAGCCCGAAGAGAGCGCGCTAAAACTTGTTACGGCGAATAAAGCGCCAAAAATTGCTTTTTTCAAAATTGTTCCTTATTTATATTATCGACAAAGATTCGCAGAAAAGAATATCGTAATTATAACAGGTACACAAAATTAAAAGTGGTTGTTGTGACCTGATCGTCTATCACTCCAACTCAAGCTTCGCTTTTTCAGTTAACTCGCTCGGTAATTCGCGAGACACTGAGACACCCAGCTCTTTAAACTCCGAAGCCTGTTTAATCAAGTTCCCTTTTCCGCTGTACAGCTGTGCCATGGCTTTATCGTACCCTTCCCGAGCTTTATCAAGTTGTTTGCCAACGCTTTCTAAGCTATGTAAAAATGCATTCAGTTTGCTGTAAAATTTTTCAGCACGTAGCGCCAGTTCTTTACTGTGTTTACTCTGTTCTTCAAAACGCCATAACTGCTTGACGATATTCAGGCTCGTTAATAATGTTGTCGGCGTAGCAATCAATACTTTGTTCTCAAGCGCATACTGATATAAATCGGGTGCATATTTGATGGCCTCAACGAAAGCAGATTCAACCGGAATAAACATAATCACCACTTCTGGCGAATTCAATCCGGGTAAGCGCTCATAAGATTTATCCCCGAGCTCTTTTACCCTTGCCTTTACCGCTTCGACGTGAGCGACAATCGCCTGATTTGCATCGCTATCTCGCTCTGCGTTTACGTAACGGGTATAAGCGTTCAGAGAGGTTTTAGCATCAACAACAAGATGACGTTCCTGGGGCAGATAAACAATCACATCGGGGCGATATTTGCCTTCTTCGGTAGAAAAACTCACTTCGCGCTGATAGTCATTGCCCGGGCGCAAACCGGCACTATCCAGCACGTTCTCTAACATTAGTTCACCCCAATTACCTTGAGTTTTCTTTTGCCCCTGTAACGCATTGGTAAGTTTGCTGGCCTGCTCGGTGATGGCCTGATTATTTGCCTGTAAGTGCAATAACTCGGTACGTAACGCTGCTCTTTGTTTCAGCTCTTCGCTATGAATAGCCTCCATTTTATCCCGAAAGCCTTTAAGCTCTCCCTGAACGGGCTGTAATAATTGAGAAATTTTATCCTGACTATGGCGAGCAAACTTTTCGCTTTTATCTTCAAAAATCTGTGTGGCCAGGTTTTCGAACTCCTGTTTAAGAACTAACTTAGACTGCTCCAGCTGTGCCAGCTGCGCATCAAAAGACTGCTGCTTCTGTACCAGCGTGGTTTTGACATCGGTTAGTTCAAGCTCAAGGCGATGCGCATAAGCTTGTGTATCCTGCGCCATGTCTTCAGCTTTTTGCCAGCGCGTCTGTAATTCATTGATCTGGTTTTGCTTTTCAGCCAGTTTTGCTTGAAGCTGTTGGCAGTCTCCGTGTAGTTGCCAGTGTTGAGCCTGTGCCTGTTTTAGCTCATCGCTACGCAGCACGAGCTGCGCCTGTAACTGCTCGCTTTGCATCTCAAGCTGTTGCCGAAATGCCGTACTTCTCTGCCGAAACAAAAAATAGAGCGGAGCAAAAATACATGAAGCAAGTACTGCGCCCGTACCAAGCAAAGTAAAAATATGAGCAGGAGAGAGGGAGACCAAACTAGACCAAAACATAGGCATTCTCTTGATGTGACTATGCTTAGATAATATCAATTACACAGCCTAAATGCCTATTATATTGTGCTTTTCCAGAAATTAGTTTTGACAAGATGACGGCGCATGCGCGCCGTCATTTATGCGTCGAGCTGTTGCTCATTGAAGCGATAACCTGCACCATAGACTGATTCGACTATCTTGGGCGAACAATCGATTTGCTTTATCTTTTTTCGAATATTTTTGATGTGGCTATCGATAACGCGATCGGAGATATCAAAGTTATCGGGCTGAATATGGTCCAAGATTTGTTGACGCGAAAACACTCTGTTTGGAGACTGGTACAACATGGCAAACACATCGAATTCAACCTTAGTCAAAGACAGAGTATTGCCTTTGATAGCCACAATAAGCTGATCAACATCGACTACAATTGCAGCTTCCTGAGAGACGCTAGGAGCGCCCTGGCAGCGACGTAGTATCGCTTTGATGCGCATAACTAGTTCAGCGGCACTGAATGGCTTACAGACGTAATCATCGGCACCAAACTCCAACCCCTTCAAACGGTCTGCCTCAGACACCTTAGCGGTCAGCATAACGATAGGGACCATAGAGAACTCACGGATCTGACGCATGCATTCAACACCATCCTGATTTGGCAGCATGATATCCATTAGAATGGCTTCCGGGTTGTTTGCTCTCACCCAGTCGACCACCAGAGCACCATCAGCAATATGAGAAATTTCGAATCCAGAAGCTTTAAAAAACAGCATTACCTGCTCTGCAATATCGTAATCATCCTCAACGATAAGAATATGGTGCTTAGAAGTCATTTAGCCTCTCGATTTAGCCTTAAGTTGTGAAAGCTGCCTTTTAACCTGACCTTTTAATTTATCCGACAGTGTTTCGTCAAACAGCAGCATGGTCAGAATACTCGCCAGATCTTCTGAACTGGCTACCTCATTCAGTAGATCATAATCACACTGTGACTGAGGTTCAATAAAGTTTAACTGTGAAATTGAATTTTCGTAGCACAACATAGCTCGCCCCTTGAGTCCATCACGTCCTAATTCGCCAATATGGTCATTAAAGTAAAACAATATGGATCAAATATGGAACAGCTTAAAAATGCGCAAAAAAAAGCCGGTTAACAGTTAACCGGCTCGATACAATACTTGTATTTAATAGGGGGAAATCAACAATATGCTTACTACACACTAGGCGTTAACAACAAGCATAATGATAGACCTCACCGGATTCTAAAAAGTTCAGAAAAAATTAGTTTTTTATCATTTCGAGCATTTGCGCTTCATTGAACTGGGTCAAATTCACTCCAGCATCGGCAAATAATGCATCGACCAACGCCTGCTTGTCTTTTTGCATTTGATAGACCTTCTGCTCAATCGAGTTGGCAATGATCAGCTTGTAGACGAATACAGGCTTATCCTGGCCAATTCGATAGGCTCTGTCTGTTGCCTGATTCTCAACGGCAGGGTTCCACCAGGGATCAAAATGGATCACAGTATCTGCCTGAGTCAGGTTCAGACCCGTTCCACCCGCTTTTAGGCTGATCAGGAAAACATCGACCTCTCCTTCAGTGAACTTTGCAATCACCTTGTCCCGCTGGCGCGTTTGCCCCGTAAGCATAGTGAACGGGATGTTTAACCCGTCACAATGGCTGGCTATCATATCGAGTACACTGGTAAACTGGCTGAAAATAATCACCTTACGACCTTCTTCGAGGAAAATCGGTAAGTGGCCAGACAACCAATCGAACTTTGCACTGTTAAATGAGCGCGTTTTGTCTACGAGGCTTGGATGACAGCAGATCTGACGAAGCTTTAATAATGCATCCAAAAAAGCCAGTTTGCTGCGCTCGACACCTTGCTCTTTGAACAAATCAAGTAAACTAGACTCAACTTTAGCCTGAACCTGGTGGTACATATCAGCCTGATCACCGCTAAATTCAAGCTTCTTAACCAACTCTGTTTTCGCTGGCAACTCACGCACAACCTCAGACTTCGTCCGACGCAAAATAAAAGGCGCAATCAGAGACTGTAGCTCTTTCGCGCGCCGGGTATCATTTTCTTTCTCAATGGGATGCTGAAAATAATGCTTAAATTGTTGTTTTGTACCCAGTACATCTGGCATCACAAAGTCGAGCAGCGATTTAAGTTCGAGCAAATTATTCTCAACAGGAGTACCACTGAGACACAGCTTAAACTCCGCGGACAGCTGTTTAACACACTTGGAAATTTGCGCCGTCTCATTTTTGATGTACTGCGCTTCGTCGAGCACAATAGAGTCAAACTCCAGCTCGGAATAGTGCGCCAAGTCGCGCTTTAGTAACGGGTAAGTGGTAATGATAAACCGTGCGTTAGCCACCTGGTTGAGTTGTTTGTCGCGCTGAGCCCCATGTACCGTCAACAAGGGAAGATGGGGCGCAAAGCGACGGAATTCGTTTTGCCAGTTACCGACCAAACTGGTTGGACACACTATCAGAGAAGGTTTTGTCACCAGAGTGTTGTGCTGGGAAATGAAATAAGCAATCACCTGGAGGGTTTTGCCCAGACCCATGTCGTCGGCAAGGATCCCCCCAAGCTGATGTCGGTTCAGGAACCTTAACCAATCAACGCCCTGAACCTGATAATCACGTAGTGTGAAATATTCACCCGTGCCAGATACTCCCTTAGCGTCAGTCGTCTCAGGTCTACTCAGCTCCTCCAGGTAATCAAGCAGACGCGGATCGTCTGATACACTTTGAACTGCCGTGAGATCAAACAGCTTACTTGCGTAGGAGAGCGGGAACTTGAACTGGGAGCTTGAAAGGTAATAGCTAAACCGGGCTTTAAGCTGTAATAATTCATCGTAAACCGCTTTAGGGATAGCATAAAATTGTTCTGCGATATTGATGTACTGGTAAACATTAGCCAGAGAATTCACTTCATGAGACGGTACTTTGTCCCAATCAAGCGTAACCAATTTGTCATCGAACAGCACACGGCCAATAACATGATGTTTTTTATCCCGTTTAAGCACCAAGGTCACTTTTGGGGTTAATACCGGACGGCCGCCTTGTAGTTCATCAACCTGCCATAGCTTACTTTGCAGGTAGGGGCGGACTTCGCTATTAAACCAATGATATGTAACATCATCATCATGTGGCAGTACAAAGTGGTTTTGCTGTGCTGAAAACCCAAGCCCATTCAGCATTTTTTCACAACGATTCAGTTGTTTGGCTTTTGAATAACGGCCTTCTTTATCGAGCAGAGACAATGCCAGCTTCAACGGGGCACCAGGCTCAATGCTCAATTTAGCAACCAATTTATCTTTATTTACCAGGTGTTCGTGCCCCTGAGGCGGTGGGACTATGTTATCGGCGAAGACATCCTGAAAGCGTTTTATCACTGCTTCAATCTTTGTTGCGTTGATAAGCGGCATGGTATGCAAATGCGCAATTTCCTGAGCACTTAACTCAGATTCAATTCGCCCCAAAACCATATTCTCAGTATCCAGATAAACAGGCGGATCCGTTTTTATCAGTTGCCACTGTTCTACTCCGGTTAAATGACTGGTGAGGCGATATTCGTCTCGCTCCTGTTCCCAATCAAACTCCAGATGCTGCTTGTGGCCAAATGTCAGAGGCTTACGACTGCTTTGATAGAAACAACGCTTACTCTGCACTAACTGCTGCAACGCAGAAAATCCCCAACTCCCGGAGAGTTCGAAGTGACCGGGTGTATTTTGCGAGCGGATCCAAGAAAATAATCTGAAATCGCTCTCCAATATATCCTTTGGCGGCACCTGGCTGTTTAGTTGATGTTCGGTGAGTGCACGACCGAGCGGATATATTCCATCCGGTTTTTGTGGTGTGGTCTTAGGATTAACCAACAACTCATTTCCACGTGATTCAAGCACAAATAACAATACGTTGGTTACATCAAGATCATTGGCCTGTTGTAGTTGAGCCAGCTCATTAAACCAATCATTGACCAGATAAGACTCACCAAAGCCGCCTGAATGATCAATTTTTAACTTAAGCAATACTGCTGCGATATGACGACACTTCGGATTGTTAGAACACGTACATTGTGCCTCTACGGATGGGGTACCCTTGACTTGTTCAATCTTAATATGCTGAGTGAAGGTGTTGCCAAAATTGCCCATGACCTGAGCGTCAATTTTTGTAAAATCTTCAGAGTGCTCTAAAAAGCAGATCTGCTCGTCGTGCAAATACTGTTTGGCCTTGCTTAACAAGGCAGCATTAAAATACTGTTTGAGGAATCGCTCTGACAATGGAAACTGAGTCGATTGTTCCTGCTTAATTTCCTCAAATAGTGCTAGAAGTTGCTCTTTAGATAACTGCGAAGACATTCGTTTACAATAAAAAAGACGTAAAAGAGCAGTATATGAAATTACGTATTTGAGCTAAAGGGGCAAATGGCGATAAATTGGGAAAAAGTGACTGGTTGGATGACAACTGTATCAGGAAAGTACGAAAAACGGCCGATAAATCCGGCCGTTAGTGACTAATTGAAACTTGCGAGCAATTTCTCTAATTGTTCCAAGCGTTTTTCTGTAATCACACGATCGTCAATTTTTACAGTAATGGCGCCACTTTTAATGTTTTTTTGCACTTTGACATAGTCATTCTCAAGTAACGCGACGTTTCTGGCTTCAGCCTTGGAAAAGGTTGTCAGATAGTTGGTAAGTAACACAGCACGCTTTTCATCGCTAACCATTTCTGTTGTGAGTTTATCAGAGTCGTATTCAGCCACTTTCTGTTTAAAGGCTTCGTTATGCTCCTGAATCGCCGCAATGAGCTTTTTGGCAGCTTCCCGACCTAAGTGATTTGCTGTTGGATAGAGGCTCACTACATCAACTGGAATTTGCTCATAGGCTTTTAACGAATCAGCAATGGCTGTGTGAGACAACCCTTCAATCGCAGCAATCTCTCGATATGAACCTTTCTTTCCTTGCCGAATTAGCGCCTGTTTAGTCTGAGAAAATGCTTTTCCCTGTTCCCACAAACTGGGTGCGATATATTGATCTGAAGAGACAGAAAGCACTTTTGCATCTTCGTCGGTAAAATCCGCTGAAGTTAAAATTACATAATCAGCACCACCCAATAAGCAGGCTTTTCTGCGTCTGGAGCCCGATAAAACTTCATGCACAGAACCTTTTTCCCAACATAAGGCTGGGTGTAAATTACGCTTATCAGACTCTATAGCTGGCAAAATATCAGCAACTGAACGCTCATTCAGTAATGTTTGGTCACGACGATTATCACCATACACCTTTGTGATCTGATCAATCTCATTGTGTTTGATCACTTTACAGATCAGGGTGATCGTCCTGTTTGGATCGCTAGGAGCCGGCATAGTGATCACATCGCCAACTTTGGCCTGATCTAAAAGATCATCCAGGCTACTTCCTTCAACGGGAGTTGCAAATGGGTCGATGCGTGTGTCGTTTTTACGTTTTCTAGCCATGAAATAGTTTACCTGCTTACTGATCGAGTGATGACTGAGTTGAAGGCCAATTTGAACGGATCAACATCTCAAGTTCATCGACCACGTCTTTAATATTTTCCTGAGATTTGATCAGAGACTCACGACTTGCCAATGAATCTGACGTTTTCTGATCGAATATCGTATTGAACGAAGAGGAACTCGCTGTAATCGCTGAGCTATGGTTGATAGGATAACTCATTACCTGACGGCCAAAGGCACTACGCACATCTTTGACGATGTCACGCTGAGAATGGTTACCTTTAACATAATTGGTTACCAGGAATTGCATAAAATCCCAGCCTTCATGTCCAAGCGCAGCAACTGTATGGTAAATCTCACCCAATCGTTTTAGATACTTATTATTTGCATCAAAGTCGACGGCTTCTGGATGTACAGGTATCAACATAGCTGTAGACGCCATCAATGCATTGTAGAACATGAAATTAAGAGAAGGAGCAGTATCTATCAGGATAATATCAAATTGCTCTGAAACTGGCTCTATGACTTTCTCCTTCAATTTATGATAGTGACGAGTCTGAGCATAGCTTGATGATTCTTTTAGTTCAGTGGCGGTCTCATGCTCAAAATAAAAATCATCCATGCCTGACGGTAAAACGCGAATATTAGGAATATGTGTTTCTCTAAATGCATCTGACACCAACTGGTCCCATGTTTCACCTTCATCAAGTTCAATACAATCACGCATTAGATCACCTACGGTGATGGGCTCAGGATCTTGTGAAGGAAAAAAGCTTGATGATGATCCTTGGGGATCAAGATCAATGATCCCAATATGGTATCGCTTGATATTTGTTGTCGCTAACGCTGCTGCGATATTGACAAGGCTGGTTGTTTTACCACAACCACCTTTTAAACTATTGATGACGATAACTTGAAGTTTGTCGTCTGATTTTCTGTGATCAGCTTGGATCCCTAAGATTTCAGCCATTGAAAAGATATTAGCCAATGTATAGGCATAATGACCATTTGCCCCTTTTTGAATTGCTAAATGGTCAAAATCGCCTTGATCATGGCGTCTTTTTAGTGTTCTGTTGTTTACACCAAGTAAGTCTGCCGCTGCTTTTTGCGTATAAGTGCGAAGTTCTTTATCTTCGCTTTTAAGATGTGCACGATAATGCTGAATTCGGCCTTCAAGGGACTTTTCAGCTACTTCAGCGGTTGCTTTCAGCAGCCGATAGGTTGAGAGCGCATTGCTATTGATAGACATACGTTATTTCCTTCAAATGATGGTTATTATTATAATGTCCATTACTTTTGCAGTAAACATAAAAAAACAAAGACATCTATATTGATAGCTTACTTAAAGAATAAATAAATAAGATTAGAATTGGTTAGATCTATAGGTATTAAAGGCTAGAAGGGTTTAATACGATAGTATCTATCTGTTTTTATTGAATATATTGACATTGGAGTGGATCATAATAATACTTGGTTAAGATCAGATCCTTGTGTACTCATAGATCGTGTTTTTACCAACCTTATTTTCAAAACTTCTCTTGCTCACAGTTTACACACAGAGTTATCCACTTTTAATGGTGCGCAGATCTATATTTTACTAAGTAATTTCATGAAGTTATACACTTTTGTTAGATCCTTAGCGGATTTTAATAGGTAAGGATCTGATCTCTACTTGGCATAGATCGGATCCTTACTAGCTGGATTGTGTTTTATCCACAACGACTCAAAGATACGATGATTTTTGGACGAATTGAACATGAAATCCAGTACGTGTAAGCAGATTTTGAGCAGTAGTTGGTATAATATGGATCCAAAATCATGTCTAAGTTAGTAAAAAAATGATCTCATCTTGGTTTTTTTGTTCAGATCACTTTTTTACTAACTTAAACAATTAACTTTTGATCGTGAATGTGTTGTCATTAACCGTCACAAAATTCTGGAAGTAATAAAATGAGCCGCAAGGTAAACATCTCCGTTGATAATTTACCTGATTCCCTTAGAGGTCAGATCCATGGTGTTGAAAGTGCAACCGATAACGAGAGTTTAGCGTTGTTTACTGATAACAAAGATGTACGCGTTTCGCTGGAAAGTCCTAATCATGGTTTGCGAGCTTACTCAAATACTTTCAATCATTACGACCTTTGGGGGCGATTCGTTCGTTCGGGCTATAAAAAGTTGCCTTTAGAAGAAGCACCAAAGAAAACAATTATTTCCAGACGTATTTCGGAAAAGGTCGATGGCATACTGTACGATGGTGAATTAAAAATCACTCCAGCGGTTGTGAGTAGTAAAAAGGATGGCGAAGAAGCTGAGTTTTTAGTTTGGCCATCAGACAGAGAAGAGAAGGTTGAGCGGGCATTAATTCGTCTTGCTTCAAAAGGCAAGATAGTTAAAATCAATTTTAAGTCCGGTATTCAATATGCGGTAATTTTCTCTATGAATGAGCTGGCTCAAGAGCTAAAAGCTGTTGGTCAATCAATGCCTTATCCACAGATTAAAGAGTCATTGGAAGCCCTTCAAGGGTCGAAACTTTCGTTCAAATATAGGGCTACGGATACCAAAAGCACAGATATCGATGACTCTTTTTACGAGTCAAATATGAACTTTTTGTCCTCATTGCATTTTAGTGGTAAGAAAGGTCAGGGTGGAAACGTTAAATGTGTGGCCTGCCTTAATGCTTTTGTTCATAACATGATCGATAATCTAGAATACAAGGGTTATTACTTCAATAGTGCGCAAGAGCTTAAGCGAGGCCTATCTCGCTGGATGATGCTACGTTTGTATCACTTGTGGCGATATGCAGCTCCTGGTAAAACTTACCATTTTCGGCTTTTATCCATTATGGAAAAGTACGGTTCTATTTACCCAGATGATGAAATAACCGACAATAAACTGAAAGCGTTACGTCGAGATATGACGACAACAATGAAAGATCTGATCGAAAAAGGTGCTATATCGGAGTACCATATTTCAAATGTAAAAGATGATAAAAGTGGTAAAATCATTGATTATGTGTACGAAATGCATCCATCTGCACAGTTCTGTGATGAGATATTAGCACTAAATAAACATAATAAACGCATCGAAATTCAAGGTGGTAAGCGGATCGTTGAAAATGCGGAAGTTATTGATGAAGATACACTCGAAGAAATAGTGAAAAAGTAGCAGTTTAATAAAATAAACAATGCTTTTTGGTTTTACTCTTAGAACGCTTTATTATGTTAAATAGTCAGGCGTTCTCTAATATTTTACTAATTCCCCTAAAAGATTGCGCATTTTTTCTCTTTGCCTTGTTAAAAATCCTTTTAATAATGTAGGTCGAGTTTTGGTTTTAGTAGTTTATTGAGTTTTATGATGTGTTCTTAAGGATGGAGTTGGTTGTCTATTTTAGACTTCTTTACAGTAAAAAATGTTGCAACAGCTATTCATCTGAAAGCGTGGGCAACTTTGACGCTGACCGGGAACAACACTCTACTTCTGTTCATATGGGCAAGAAAATTATGATTTTTTGGACATTTTAGAATGAAGATATGCTGGTGTATCTGATAATTGATTTGTTTTATATTTTTATGATGTGTTCTTTGTTGTGCGTTGCTTATTCCTTTGGTTGGCCAGGTAAGAATGCGCCTTACTAATTTGTCTCTTCTCACGGGCTCAAAAGAACGATGATTTGGTCAGCCTTTTTAAACTGGCGAAATGATTTATGGTGAATGTGTGCCATTTAATTCCTAAATTAATGATGTGTTCTTTTTCTGTGTGTTATTTATCTCATTGGTTGACGGAAAAGGGTTGGCCCGGGTGAGAATGTGCCTTACTCTTTTCACGGGGTCAAAAGAACAACGATTTGGTATGCTTTTTAAACTAAAGAATTGGTGTATAGTGAGTATCGAACCGGTATTTGTGTCTTAATTAAATGATGTGTTCTTTTTCTGTGTATTATCTATCTCATTGGTTAAAGGAAAAGGGTTGAGTTGTGTGAGAATGCCCCTCGCTAGTTTGTCCTTGGTCACCGGGTCAAAAGAACGATGATTTGGTAAGCCTTTTTAAACTGACGAGATGATGTATGGTGAGTATTGAACCTGTATTTGTGTCTTAATTTAATGATGTGTTCTTATTGGTGTTTTGCCTATGCCTTCATTTGACGAAAATGGGTTTGCCCGGGTTAGAATGCGCCTCACTAGTTTGTCCCTGAGCACGGGGTCAAAAGAACGATGATTTGGTCAGCTTTTTTAAACTGATGAGATGATCTATGGTGAGTATCGAACATGCATTTGTGTATTTTAATTAATTATGTGTTCTTTCTCCCTGCTTTATCTACCCTTTTAGTAGACTTAATTGGGCTGGCCCTGGTGAGATTGCTCCTCACTTATTTGTTACTTCTCACGGGGTCAAAAGAACGATGATTTGGTCAGTCTTTTTAAACTGACGAGATGATGTATGGTGAGTATTGAACTTGTATTTGTGTCTTAATTTAATGATGTGTTCTTATTGGTGTTTTACCTATGCCTTCATTTGACGAAAATGGGTTGGCCCGGGTGAGAATGCGCCTCGCTAGTTTGTCCCTGGTCACCGGGTCAAAAGAACGATGATTTGGTCAGCCTTTTTAAACTAAAGAGATGATCAATGATGAATATTGAACACTTACTTTCAGAATAAATGATGTGTTCTTTGCCGTGTGTTATTTATCCTTTTGGTTGACGGAAATGGGTTGACCTTCTGGGTGAGAATGCGCCTCACTAATTTGTCTCTGGTCAGGGGGCCAAAAGAGCGATGATGTGGTCAGCTTTTTCATCTGACGAGATGATTTATGATGAACATTGAATATTTACTTCCAAAATAAATGATGTGTTCTTTGCCGTGTGTTATTTATCTTTTTGGTTGACGGAAATGGGTTGGTCCGGGTGGTAATTCTTCTTACTAATTTGTCTTTTCTCATGGGACCAAAGGAACATTGATTTGTTAAGCCTTTCAAACTGACGATCTGTTTTATGATGAGTATCGAACATTCTCTTTGTAAGTTAATGATGTGTTCTCGGCTCGGCGAGATATTTCCATTTTTGACTCAGTTGCTATCAGGTCTGTGTGATTGCTTGGGAGGAAGGGACTGACGTTGGACTGTTTTACTTATTTATGGTGTGTTCCTGTTGGGTGAGATTCATACCACTGTAAGTTTCCGTTGTAAGGAGACCTGTTGCGCTACATACCAACCAGAGATGGGAGGACAGATCTGTTTTAACTAATATCAATAATATGTTCCTAAAGTAAAAGCTCTTGTAACCTTGAAATGTCACACGATGATAGGCTTTAGTTTCTTGATGATACTGTTTCTTTAATGCATGTTAGTTGGTACTTACACATGACTTATGCTAATCACTTTTTGATTTTAAAGCAGAATAGTAATCGAGCTCAGATGAAACTTGATTAACCAAAGCTTGGATATCGTTTCGGTAATAAAGAAAATAGACAAAAATGAACACGCACACCATTTATGAAAGCTATTGAAATGTATGTGTGTACTTACTTTCACTTATTGGATGTTTACAATCACTTCAAGCAAAATAGTTTTTGATTTAAAAAGAATCCTGTTTGTGCTAACTAAGTTTAAGTTACTTTCAACTAGAGCTAAAAGATATCCACTTGTATAGATAAGAGCGAAATCTAACGCAGTTTTCTGAGACTTTTGGTATGTTGTAAAAACGATAGTTTCTGTTGCGTTAGATTCTAATCAAAAATATATGACTTCCCTCGAGTCCATCAGCGAAAAGTAAATACGGCCGGCACTCTTAACCGAAGTGATGTTTATCGCATTTAGAGCATAAATTAGAATCAACCATTAATCGTTTCTAAATAGATTCTCTCGATCAGGTAATTGTATTCTTTTTTCCTTGGATCATTGCCATCACGACTGTAATTTTTTAATTCACCAATTTTTGTTTCTTTTTGAGGGTTTAGCAAAATGAAAGGTAACGCACCGCTTACGTGATACCTATTTTTTGCGCTAAAACGAACGTTTACTTCCGGGCTCACTCGAGTTGGGCGTCTGATCCTCAACTTTGCAGAATCAGATAGACTTGAAACTCTAACACGTTCTTGCTCTACAATTGATTGCCAATTATTCTGATCAATTGCTCTGGGGTTTGTGTATTGGGAAGACCGTTGAAGTATATCAAGAGCTGCTTTTTTTGAGAGTGTTTTGGTAGAGTGTTTTGTCATCCAGGTGAAACGTACAGAGTAGGGAACAGCTTGCTCGAAATGTATTTTTCTATATGCTGCTAGAGTAACTAAACTGGGGACTGCACTGTGCACAGCTTCAAATCTTGCATCATTATTTGTGATTTCAAGAATAAGTTCTTTGAAGGCATCTTTTGCTAAATTTATTTCTACCAGTCTATTTCGTATCTCGTTTTTGGGATCATTTACTAAAAGTATCCCTGGATGTCTGGTGAGTACCTTGCCACTTTCTTTTTTGTCAATAAAGAGATCTTTGTAGGAAGAGATACAATGGCTGAATGCATCCTGACCTGTTAGTTTTTCTACATGAACACTATCTGGCGCAGAGAGTTCATCCTTCTTTTGTACTGGAGGTAATTTAAAATAGTAAGCTTGAGTTATGTCTGCTTGTTTAATTTCTTCACAAAATAATGAGATTTGCTCAAAAAGGTAATCAAAATGAGAGCGTATGGAAAGCTTACTTTTCATAATCAAGAGCCTAATTGCATAGAACAGATGCGTATTATACACCTTGTTAGTAAAAAAATTAATGAGCTTAGTTTTTTGGTCGGCGTTATTGTAGATTTTACTCGGTGCTTTTATTCAATGTATATATTGAAACAATATGATGTGTTCCTTTTTATAATAAACATTTATCTCTACTTAAGCAACATTAATTAATGTTTATCCCACTTTTATGATTACTTTTTATATGTTTTTCAATCAATTATCAAAAATTGCGTCTTGATTGAGGAGGGAGTTACGCATCATCTCGAAATCAACAAATAAACCGTAAGGGATATCTCAATGGCAAATATTAAAGCCCCAGTTTCGGGGACAGGATATATAATACTCGCGATCTAGGGCGTTGTTTCCTTAATCATTGAACTAATCTAGCATTGTGTGATCAGATCTCAAAAGCAAACACCGAGACTGAATTTTGAAAGAAAAGCGTATCACTAACTGGCGTGATTACAACAAAGCCCTTATC
>NZ_JACEQV010000039.1:0-28185 GCF_015356275.1 Pseudoalteromonas sp. PPB1
TGGATTGTTAGTATGTAACATGAGAGTTACTCCTTAGTTGTTTTGAACAAAGATTCGACACCTTTATCAAAACGGGTAACTCTCAATTTTTCAAATCGAAATGTCAGGTCTGGTCGGAACTAATTCACTTAATTGTAAGTACTAACGCTAAGCTCTGGCACTCACAACCAGTAAGCGGATACTGTGATTACTGCATCTCGTCGCTAAATTGCAGCGTTGGACGCACTACTTCAGCATCAGATTCCAATGCACCAAGCAGTGCTAAGAAGTTCTTATTAACCACTGACATAGTAATATTCTGCTTCTGCTGTGGTTCAACTTCACCCGTCACCTCAGCAACTGTAACGGCTTTCAGCACCAACAGCGCGGCATCACCGCTATTTAGTTCAACCAAAGCTGACTGCGTCTGTTCGCTATCCGGGTGTGCCAATTTAAATGCCTGTTGGACAATTTCTGGGGCAACAGTAAAGCTCTGACGTTTCAGGGCTGCTTCCGTTTTCACTTCCGTAGATTCTGCTGCTGCGATGTCACTCAGTGCTTTACCATCTTCCAGCTGTGCATACAAGGTGTTCGCTTTCTCTTTGATAAGCTCTGACGCTTTTTCGTTCTCAAGGCGCGTTTTGATCTGCGCAGTGACCTCTTCCAAAGGCTTCACAGTGGCTGGTTTATGGTCCAAAACACGTACAACAACAATATGCTCATTCCCCGCTTCCAGCACTTCTGAATTCACTCGATCTTCGATTAGCTCAGGTGTGAAAATGGCATTAGCGATGCTTGGATCATTTAACGGAGCAGGTAGCGCCGCACGTGATACCAACTCAGTGCTCTTCAACTCAATATCTGCAACAGCCGCTGCATCTTCTAATGAATCTGCCACTTCAAACGCCAGCTCTGCGATTTGCGATTGTTTTTCATAAAATGCATTGGCCTTAGCTGTGTTCTCTAGCTCAGCGCGCAACTCAACGGCAACTTCT
The DNA here is from genome assembly GCF_015356275.1 of Pseudoalteromonas sp. PPB1. Taxonomy (NCBI): domain Bacteria; kingdom Pseudomonadati; phylum Pseudomonadota; class Gammaproteobacteria; order Alteromonadales; family Pseudoalteromonadaceae; genus Pseudoalteromonas; species Pseudoalteromonas sp. PPB1. The sequence goes on from NZ_JACEQV010000039.1 coordinate 975, forward strand.
TCAAACGCTTTTGACTGCTGTGCCTGTAAATCGGTCAACTGGATAATATGGAAACCAAACTCAGTTTCAACCACAGGAGAGAAGTCACCGACGTTAGCGAGTGCAAATGCAGCCTCTTCAAACTCAGGCTCCATCATGTCACGCTCGATCCAATCCAGATCACCACCGACTTCCGCAGACGCGACATCATCTGATTCAGTTGCAGCAAGCTCAGCAAAATCTTTACCTTCTTGTAATTGCTGGTACAAAGCTTCCGCTTTTTGCTGTGCCGCTTGTGCATCTTCAGCACTCTCAATCAGGATATGTGCTACACGACGACGCTCTTCTTCCAGGTACTGAGCCTGATTCTCTTCATAGTAAGCGCGGACTTGTTCATCCGTCACAGGCTCATCCAGCGTCACATCGCCAGATGTTAGCTCAAGGTACTGCAAAGCAATTTGCTCCGGTGCCTGGAACTGCTCCTGATTTAGCTCATAGTAATCAGCAATTTCTGCTTCTGTTACAGCCACTTCACTTTTGACGGTCTCTTTGCTCAACAGCATGTAGTCAATATCACGTGTTTGCTGCTGCAATGCCAACGTTTGCTTTAATTCGTTATCTAAAACAAAATCTGATCCTGCAACCGCTGAAACCAATTGATTACGAGTCATTTCTTCGCGCATGTATTCACGGAACGTATCAGGCTTAAAGTTCATCTGGCGGATCAACTGTAAATATCTGTCGTTACTGAATTCGCCGCCTAGCTGAAAGTAAGGCAGTTCAAAAATAGCTTCCTTAACTTGCTCATCACTGACTCTCAGCCCTAATTCAATGGCTAACTGGTTTTGTAGTTCTTGTTGTACCAGACGGTCAATAACACCACTGCGGATCTGAGCCATATATGCCGGATCTGCTGAGATTTGTGTGAAATATTCGCCAAACTGACGCTCAAGGCGTGCACGCTCATTTTCATAGGCGCGGGAAAATTCCATTTGCGTTATCTTGACTCCGTTTACTTCTGCTACGGCTTGCTCTGTGGTTTGACCTAGGTAACCACCGATCCCTGCCAACGCAAAAGACAAGATCACTACACCAAGAATAATTTTGGCTGCCAGGCCTTGTGAGCCTTCTCTAATCTTTTCTAGCATTTATTCTATCTCTTATCTAAGTCAAAGCACGCTCAGTACTTTGGGTTTATCTGCGTACCCAGTTCCGCTGAGTATGACACACCAGCGCCCTGTTTCTGTACCTATTAATATGGATATGCGTGGCGATTGCAAGTATTTATGTGCAGACTTTTCGAAGCGCATATGTGATATCGCGCTTAGCTTCATCTCCATTAGCCTCACCAATGTGCGACACTATCCAACTGATATAAAAAAAGCGTATCTTAGCAGATACGCTTTTTATCTTGAAGCTTATCTGGCCCAATCACACTATTTTAACATAGGTTGTTGGGCAGACTGAGCGAAATCTGCTTAGTTTACCGCGTCTTTCAGAGCTTTACCGGCTTTGAAAGATGGGATGTTAGCTGCAGCGATTTCGATTGCCGCACCAGTTTGTGGGTTACGACCGGTACGCGCTGCACGCTCACGCACTGAGAAAGTACCAAAACCGACTAGGGCAACTGAGTCACCGTCTTTTAGCGCACCAGTTACTGACTCAATGAATGAATCCAGAGCACGACCAGCAGCCGCTTTAGAAATATCAGCATCAGCTGCGATTTGATCGATTAATTGAGATTTATTCACAATATCATCCTCTTACATTGTTATTATCAAGAGCGATGAGGGCTTACCACTAACATCACTTTTGTAGTTAACTCAGAGAAATCTGACGATTCTCTATTTCATCTAATGTCTCAAAGCCTAGTAACCACGGGGGTTGTGGGCTACCAGGCTAATACAGTGCTTAAGTTAGCATACCATGTAGATTTGAAAACCCTTTTTACGCACTTTTATGTACTTTTTCTGCTTTACCCAAGCGACTTTTGTGACTCAACCGTAAAACTGTCTACCGGGTGAGCGAGTGCCAGAGATAAAACATCGTCAATCCAGCTCACAGGATGGATTTCAAGACCTTCCAGTACGTTTTGCGGGATCTCTTTCAGGTCCCGCTCATTCTTCTTAGGAATGACGACGGTTTTGATGCCACCACGATGAGCTGCCAGCAACTTCTCTTTGAGTCCACCAATCGGCAAAACTTCACCACGTAATGTGATTTCACCGGTCATTGCAACATCACTGCGTACCGGGTTACCCGTTAAGCTTGAAACCAGTGCTGTGACCATGGCAATACCAGCACTTGGACCATCTTTCGGCGTCGCACCTTCAGGAACATGTACATGAATATCGCGCTTTTCATAGAAGTCGCCATTGATCCTTAGCTTTTCAGCCCGGTTGCGTACCACAGTCATAGCAGCCTGGATCGACTCCTGCATTACATCACCCAAAGAGCCTGTATACGCCAGCTTACCCTTGCCGGGCACCGCCGCACATTCGATGGTCAGTAAATCGCCACCCACTTCAGTCCAGGCCAATCCTGTAACCAAACCAACGCGATCGCCATCTTCTGCCTTACCGTAATCAAAACGCTGTACGCCCAGATAGCTCTCCAGGTTTTCAGCACTGATCACAACCTTATCTTTTGACTTGCTCAGTAAAATGCTCTTGACGGCTTTACGACACAGTTTTGACAGCTCTCGCTCAAGGTTACGAACGCCAGCTTCTCGTGTGTAGTAGCGGATAGTATCAATGATGGCACTGTCCTCAATCTCAATCTCTTGCTCCTTCAATCCGTTCCGCTTAATTTGTTTCGGGATCAAATGCTGCTTAGAGATATTGAGCTTCTCGTCTTCGGTATAGCCTGACAAGCGGATCACTTCCATTCGGTCAAGCAAAGGGCCCGGAATGTTGAAGCTATTAGACGTAGCAACAAACATCACATCCGATAAATCATACTCAACTTCCAAGTAATGATCGGCAAAACTGCTGTTTTGCTCCGGGTCGAGTACCTCTAGTAAGGCTGAAGCCGGATCACCACGCATATCCGAAGACATTTTGTCGATTTCGTCTAACAGGAACAGCGGGTTTTTCACGCCCACTTTGGTCATGCTCTGTACCAGCTTGCCTGGCATTGAGCCAATGTAAGTACGTCTGTGGCCTCGTATCTCCGCTTCATCGCGCACGCCGCCCAGCGCCATGCGCACATATTTACGTCCTGTTGACCGTGCGATAGATTGCCCCAAACTGGTTTTACCTACCCCTGGAGGCCCTACAAGACACAAAATAGGCCCTTTGAGCTTATTAGTTCGTTGCTGTACTGCCAAATACTCGATGATACGCTCTTTGACTTTCTCCAGGCCATAGTGATCTGCATCCAGGATCTTCTGGGCATTGGCCAGGTCTTTTTTAACTTTTGAGCGTTTTTTCCAAGGTACACCAATCAGCGTATCAATATAAGAGCGTACCACCGTTGCCTCAGCCGACATCGGTGACATCATCTTTAGCTTATTTAGCTCAGAGGTCGCCTTTTCTTCAGCCTCTTTGGGCATCTGTGCCTCTGAGATGCGCTTTTTCAATGCTTCAAATTCATCTGGCACATCATCCAGCTCACCCAATTCTTTCTGAATGGCTTTCATCTGCTCATTGAGATAGTACTCGCGCTGAGACTTTTCCATCTGTTTTTTGACCCGCGAACGGATCTTTTTCTCTACCTGAAGCAGATCAATCTCGCCTTCCATTAAGGCCATCAGGTACTCTAACCGGTCAGTAACGTTGTACAACTCAAGTACCTTTTGTTTTTCTGGTACTTTAATCGGCATGTGCGCAGCCATTGTGTCAGCAAGACGTGCAGTTTCGTCAATACCGGAGACGGACGTCAGTACTTCGGGCGGGATCTTTTTGTTAAGCTTTACATACCCTTCAAACTGGCTGATGGCACTGCGGATAAAGATATCCTGCTCAGGGCCTTCAATGTTCTCAGAGGCAATAAACTGCGCCTCGGCCAGGAAATAATCATCAGTCACCAAAAATCGTTCGATTTTGGCACGCTGAGTACCTTCAACCAGCACTTTGACGGTGCCATCAGGCAACTTTAATAATTGCAGTACAGTAGCGACGGTACCGACTTGATAAATATCATCCGTGTCGGGGTCATCAATTGACGCTTCTTTTTGCGCCACCAAAAAAATTTGCTTGTCATTTTCCATCGCTGCTTCAAGGCATTTTATTGATTTTTCTCTGCCTACAAACAGCGGGATCACCATATGAGGGTATACGACCACATCACGCAGTGCCAATACGGGTATCTCGACTCGATCCATTCTCTCAAGCGTCATTATATTCTCTTCGCACTTCATTAGTTTCAAGGATTAGGGAGGTATATGGGGATTGCCTTCAAAAAGTTCAACCTATATACCAATCCATATCAATTTCTAGTTTGAGTTTGTTGATTGCTGGAACAACTAAACTGTAGACAAAAAAAGGAGCCTGAGGCTCCTTTTTGCGATAAAACCAAATCGTCACTCCGACGCAGCTTTATCCTGACTGTTATTTTCGTAAATTAAAATTGGGTCAGACTCACCTTTAATGACGGTTTCGTCTACCACAACTTTACTTACGTCTTCTATTGAAGGCAGGTCATACATGGTATCCAGCAACACCCCTTCAACAATAGAGCGCAATCCACGGGCACCTGTTTTTCTCTCCATTGCCTTGTGCGCGATGGCCTTAAGTGCATCCTCTCGGAACTCAAGTTCAACCCCTTCCATTTTGAACAACGCACCATATTGTTTCGTTAGTGCGTTTTTAGGCTCATTAAGGATTTGAATGAGGGCATCTTCATCTAGCTCAGCCAAGGTCGCAACCACGGGCAATCGGCCGATAAACTCAGGAATTAGACCGTATTTGACCAAATCTTCGGGTTCAACATCTTTGAAGGTTTCGCTTAAAGAACGCTCGCTATCCGACGATTTAACCTGAGCGCCAAAACCAATACCAGTGTTGGTATGGCTACGCTGCTCAATCACTTTGTCCAGGCCAGCAAAGGCACCGCCACAAATAAACAGGATTTTCGATGTATCTACTTGTAAGAACTCTTGCTGAGGGTGCTTGCGTCCGCCTTGTGGCGGCACCGAAGCTACCGTGCCTTCGATGAGTTTGAGTAGCGCCTGTTGAACGCCTTCACCAGACACGTCGCGCGTGATAGATGGGTTATCCGATTTACGCGAAATTTTGTCGATTTCGTCGATATAAACGATACCGCGCTGTGCTTTTTCTACGTCGTAGTCACACTTCTGTAAAAGCTTCTGGATAATATTCTCGACATCCTCACCCACATAACCCGCTTCGGTTAATGTGGTTGCATCCGCCATAGTAAAGGGCACATCCAGTAAGCGTGCCAGTGTTTCTGCAAGCAGTGTTTTACCACTACCTGTTGGACCGATAAGCAGGATGTTACTCTTGCCTAGCTCAACATCGCCTTTTAAACCTTGGTTTTTCAGTCGCTTGTAATGGTTATAAACGGCAACTGAGAGCACTTTTTTAGCGTGCTCCTGGCCAATCACATAGTCATCAAGGTGATTGCGGATCTCTCTTGGTACCGGCAATTTATCAGACGAATCATGTTGCGGCGCTATATCCTTGATTTCTTCTCTAATGATGTCGTTACACAGTTCGACGCATTCATCACAAATGTACACTGACGGACCAGCGATCAACTTGCGTACTTCATGTTGGCTCTTACCACAAAATGAGCAGTATAAGAGCTTACTATTCTTGTCGCCGTCTGTAGGAGTGTCTGACATTCAGCTACCTCTTAAATTTGGTCAGTTATCTACTTCGATAACACAATACATGTTTTAACTATACCAAAGAATTTTGCCTTTGGTATAGCCGGGCCAGATGCATTTATCTAACAGCGATCAGAAACACGCCAGCCCAATATAGATTACTTAATATTTCTGCTGCTATGAACAGCGTCAACCAAACCGTAATCCACGGCTTGCTCAGCATTCATAAAGTTGTCACGATCAGTGTCATTCGCGATCACATCATAAGGTTGGCCAGTATGTTCAGCCATCAGACGATTCAGCTTTTCTTTGATCGTCAGAATTTCTTTTGCATGGATCTCAAAGTCCGACGCCTGGCCCTGGAAACCGCCAAGAGGTTGATGGATCATGACGCGAGAATTTGGCAGGCAATAACGTTTGCCTTTGGCACCACCAGAAAGTAAAAAGGCGCCCATACTGGCTGCCTGACCAACACACACAGTGCTAACGTCTGGTTTGATAAAATTCATCGTATCGTAAATAGACATACCCGCAGTCACCGAGCCACCAGGTGAGTTGATGTATAGATAAATGTCTTTTTCAGGGCTTTCTGATTCCAAGAACAGCAGCTGAGCAACGATCAGGTTTGCCATATGGTCCTCAACCTGACCTGTCAGGAAGATAATCCGCTCTTTTAGCAAACGAGAATAAATGTCATAAGAACGCTCACCTTTCGCTGTTTGCTCAACAACCATAGGGACTAATGCGTTTAGAGGATCAAACATACCGTCATTCATTTTATAGATTCCTTATAAACAGGGAAGTGCACTGCAAAACCTGGCCGCCTGTCTCATACAAAGGACAAGCACAATTTGTTTACTCAATTGACAAGAAGTTTATAGACAGAAGTTTATGCAAAAGATGCTGATAAACAAAAGTATACGCACAACCGTGTTGCTTTGAGCAAATAAAACAAAAATGGCTCGCAGCACTGCAAAACACAGAGCAATACGAGCCATTTAAACGTTAGCTTAACAGTAAGTCAATGATTTCGTCTTTGACGAGATCAAAAGTGCTTACTGAGCAGCCTGTTGTGGGTTCATGATGTCGTCAAAAGACTTCTCAACATCAGCAACCTCAGCAGCTGCCAGAATCGCATCTACAGCTTGCTCTTCCATTGCAACGTTGCGCATTTGCTGCATCAACTGATCATTGCCTTTGTAGTATGCAACTACTTCGCTTGGATCTTCATAAGCAGAAGCAACAGTTTCGATTAGCTCTTCAACTTTTGCATCATCTACTGTGATCTCATTTGCTTTGATCACTTCACCTAACAGAAGGCCAGTTTTAACTCGAGTTACAGCTTGCTCATGGAACAGCTCAGCTGGTAGCTCAGGCATGTTCTTCGCGTCGCCGCCAAAGCGTTGTGCGGCTTGCTGACGTAGTGCATCGATTTCTTGGTCGATAAGCGCTTTAGGTACGTCAACTTCGTTAGTCTCTAAAAGACCTTTGATCGCTTGATCTTTGATCTGAGCTTTCACAGCCTGACCAAGTTCACGCGTCATGTTTTTCTTCACTTCTTCTTTCAGTGCGTCAACGCCGCCTTCAGCAACACCGAATTTAGTTGCGAACTCATCTGTTAGTTCTGGTAGTTCCTGAACTTCAACTTTCTTCACAGTGATCTTGAACTGCGCCGCTTTACCTTTCAGGTTTTCAGCGTGATACTCTTCAGGGAAAGTTACGTCAGCAACAACTTCTTCGCCTGCTTTCTTACCGATGATACCATCTTCGAAACCAGGGATCATGCGACCTTGACCAAGTTCAAGTGGGAAGTCTTCAGCTTTACCACCTTCGAACTCTTCACCTTCTACTGTACCCAAGAAGTCAATCGTTACACGATCTTTCTCGCCTACTACAGCATCGCTCTCAGTCCAGCTTGCGTGTTGTTTACGCAGAGTTTCCAGCATGTTTGCCAGATCATCTTCTGTTACGTCAACCACAGGCTTCTCTACTGAAATCTTTTCAAGATCTTTCAGTTCAACTTCTGGGTAAACTTCAAAAGTTGCATCAAACTCAAGGTCCTTACCCACTTCCAGTGACTTAGGAGCAAAAGTAGGTGCGCCAGCAGGATTGATCTTTTCAGAAACAATTGCCTCGATGTAGTTGCGTTGCATCAACTCACCAGCAACTTCTTGCATCACAGCAGCACCGTAGCGCTTTTTGATAACAGAAACTGGTACTTTACCCGGACGGAAACCGTCAATACGCTGTGTTTTAGCCAGTTGTTGTAAGCGTTTTTTTACTTCAGTCTCAACGTTCTCAGCTGGAACTGTGATAGTCAGACGGCGCTCAAGACCTTGAGTCGTCTCAACAGAAACTTGCATGATATAACCTCAATTTTCATTTTTGGCGACTACGCGCCTTCCTTACAAACAAGTCGACTTTTTATCAGATCAGATGACAGCAGACCATCATATTTGCTCAATTTCGATTAAGCAGATCACCGTTAAAACTTCCCAACATTTGATGTTTAAGAATCAGTGCTGATCTCTGTCAGACTTGCTGCCTGCCCAGACAGGGCGCTATGTTAAATAATAGACGCGGCATTATAACCTATAAAACGGGAGAGTCGAGCAATCGCAGCAAATAATTGATGTTGCTAAGGACAAAATTAGACAGATAAAATAAGTTTTGAAGAATTAAAGAAGAAAAGAGATGGTCGGCGATGCAGGATTTGAACCTGCGACCCCTTGGACCCAAACCAAGTGCGCTACCAAGCTGCGCTAATCGCCGAACATATAGGTTTTGTAGATGGGGCGACTGACGAGGCTTGAACTCGCGACAACCGGAATCACAATCCGGGGCTCTACCAACTGAGCTACAGCCGCCACTACAATGTGGATTTTAAAAATGGCGCACCCGGAAGGATTCGAACCTTCGACCGACGGCTTAGAAGGCCGTTGCTCTATCCAACTGAGCTACGGGCGCGGCGCAAAGAATGCTTCTTCGTGCATACCACCAACTTTCGTTGATTTACTCTTTATTAAAGTAAAAAAGAGTGGTCGGCGATGCAGGATTTGAACCTGCGACCCCTTGGACCCAAACCAAGTGCGCTACCAAGCTGCGCTAATCGCCGATTGTGTTATTTTCAGAGTTTCTCTTGCGAGCCCCTCGTTGACAACGGGGTGCATAATAGTGATTTGCCCCGATGAGGTCAAACATTTTTTTTTAAAAACATGCCAACTGACTATTTTTACTCCAAAACGTTTAATTTATATAACAAGGCGACTGGTTTTTCAGCAATTTTGCCTTACTCAAAGAGAATAAAGTTGCCCGGTGTCGGATCCAGCTTGGCTATTTGGGGGATTTTTGCGAAAATAGTAGCGGCTTCCTAAGTTTTTCAGTACTCAGTCCTGAGCACGCCCTCACGCTGATACAGATGACTCAGTGAACTCCTATAAAATAGAGTACCCCCTTAAATACACTCTATAATCGTTCAAGTAATTAACCCTTAAATTTAAAGGTCAGTCATGACGGCAAACATCATCGACGGTAAAGTCATTGCGAAACAAGTTCGCAGTACCGTAGCCAACCGCGTTGCAGAGCGGATCAATCAGGGGCTCAGAGCACCAGGACTAGCAGTTGTACTTGTTGGCCAGGACCCTGCCAGCCAGGTATACGTAGGCTCAAAACGCAAAGCATGTGAAGAAGTAGGCTTCGTATCTAAGTCATATGATCTACCCGCAGACACAAGTGAAGCGCAATTACTGGAGTTGGTGGACACACTTAATCAAGATCCAAACGTTGACGGTATCCTGGTCCAGTTACCATTGCCTGACGGACTAGATGCCGAGAAAGTACTGGAACGTATCCACCCACATAAAGATGTTGATGGTTTCCATCCTTATAACGTCGGACGACTGGCACAACGAATGCCTGCGTTACGCCCTTGTACGCCAAAAGGGATCATTACTTTACTCGATTCAACCGGTGTCAGATACAAAGGTATGCATGCTGTCGTTGTAGGTGCCTCTAACATTGTAGGTCGCCCAATGTCTCTGGAGCTGTTGCTGGCAGGTTGTACAACGACTGTGTGCCATAAATTCACCCAAGACCTTGAAGCGCACGTGCGCCGGGCCGATCTGCTGGTCGTAGCGGTGGGCAAGCCAGAATTCATTCCTGGCGACTGGATCAAAGAAGGTGCAATGGTTATTGATGTAGGCATTAACCGACTGGAGTCAGGCAAACTGGTAGGTGATGTACAATATGACGTTGCCGCACAACGAGCGAGCTTCATTACGCCAGTACCAGGTGGTGTAGGGCCAATGACCGTCGCAAGTCTCATCGAGAATACACTCGAAGCGTGCGAAAATTATCATAGCTAACGCTTCGCATAGCAGGTGTGCACCACACCTGCTTCATCCCTCTTTTTAGAATAGCAACAGCAAATAAGTTTACTCCGGCGGGGTCAGTGAGCTCACAATAAAGCTGTGAGGGTGAAGCTCTGAAAAAGAGATTACGTCACCAATACTCAACACCCAATCTGTTTTCGACACTATTCTATTTTGGTTTACAAACACACCGTTTTTGCTGGTATCCCGAAGTGTCCATTGCTCCCCTGTCCAGACGATAACGGCATGATGGCGTGAGATTTCTACCCCTAATAACTGAGTATCAACCTCCCCCTCTGCACGACCAAAACGGTGATATGAATTAAGAAGGATGTGATCATTGGTTTGCGCTAATAAAAGATGTGCCATGCCTGTGCCTATCTGAGTGTCCTGACGTCGAATCTTGCTACAGTGCGTCTTACAGGAGGAAAAAATACCCTACTTGTGAGTACAAGATTGTAATCGTTGGGTCATAATGATGACATTACGCGACCTTACACTGCTGGTTTTCTCAGCAAAATGAGTATGCCGTCAGATCTAATGCTGACATCTGAATAGATCTTATCTACAGTTAGACTAGGGCTTCCTACAGGAACTATAGCAGTGTCAGGAGTAGTTAGTGCAAGACAGTGCAGAAACCAAGATAACGGCGGTTTTGGGTACCACCGAGTGAAGCAGCTGGCATGTGTTTTGGGCTTATTTGCGTGTTTTATAGTCCGTGCCGCCAGCCCGATAAGCGTCACAATATTAGCTGACGACAGCTACCCGCCTTACTCTTATGTCCAGGATGGTAAATTAGTTGGCATTTACCCCACACTGATCCGAGAAGCAGCGAAACTAATCAAAGAAGATTACCTGGTGGAGCTTCGCCCTATTCCCTGGAAAAGAGGCGTCTCAGCACTCGAGAATGGGGAAGCATTCGCACTGATGCCCCCTTATATCCATCTTGACACTCGGCCCTTTATCTGGCCTTACTCCATTGCCCTGAAACAAGAAGAAGTCGTGGCGTTTTGCAATCCAGGTATCACGTTACAAAACATCACTCAACGTAATGCCCAGCAAGCACCCGTTAATATTGGATTGAACGCAGGCTTTCTCATCCTTGACGATGCACTCAAAGAAGCACGAAAAACCGGGCGAATTGTAGTCTGGGAAAACAAAAATACCCGAGCCAACATCATCAAACTGTATAAAAAGAGGGTTGACTGCTACATCAATGACAGGCTCTCAACTTTAATCGGTATCAGTGAGCTGCAAGAACAGCTTACGGGCATAAGCGCGCAATCATTTGTTGAAGACCGCGTAGTCCTCAGTCGCAGTGCCCATATCGGATACCTCAAAGGATATGAAGGTCAATATCCGTTTAAATATGACTTCATCGAGAAAATGGATAAGGCCCTGAGTACCGTATTACAAAAAAGTCCATCGCCATAACTGCGCGATCGCAGCTTTTTTGGTTCCAGTCATGAACTGCGCAAGCCCCTTGTTGATAGAGTCATCGCAGTATCAAAATGGATATCAGCCTATTGCCGCAAATAGTGATGTGTCTGTTTGTGTGCCCAGGAAAAAGAGAAGACGTAAAAAAGGCAGCTAGGCTGCCCTTATAAATGTGTCTTAAACTACCTGCCAGTCGATACTGGCGCCAGCTTTAATTGGCACAACCTGAGTATCACCCAATGGGTAAGAATCCGGCACCTGCCAGCTATTTTTTTCTAAAGTAATGGTGTCAGTATTACGAGGTAATCCGTAAAAGTCTGGACCAAAGTGGCTGGCAAAGCCCTCAAGTTTATCCAATGCACCGGCTTCTTCAAATGCCTCTGCATAAAGCTCAATTGCGGCATGAGCCGTGTAAGCCCCAGCACATCCACAAGCTGCTTCTTTCTTATCTTTCGCATGAGGCGCTGAGTCAGTACCCAGGAAGAACTTTTCACTGCCACTGGTTGCTGCGCGCAGTAGCGCCTGTTGATGAGTATTACGCTTGAGAATAGGCAAACAGTAATAATGTGGGCGAATACCACCCGCCAACATATGGTTGCGGTTGTATAACAGGTGATGCGCTGTAATCGTCGCAGCAACATTCTCCGGTGCCGACTCTACAAACTCCACCGCATCTTGCGTGGTAATATGCTCCAGTACAATTTTGAGCTTAGGAAATGCATCAACCACTTTTTTGAGCTTGGTTTCAATAAATACTTTTTCGCGGTCAAAAATATCAATCGAGGAATCTGTCACTTCACCGTGTACCAATAGCAACATACCGACTTCCTGCATAACTTCCAGAATATGATAGATATTCTCAATGTCGGTAACACCCGAATCTGAATTGGTTGTTGCGCCTGCCGGGTACAATTTTGCAGCGACAATATGACCACTGGCTTTCGCCGCTCGGATCTCTTCAGCACTGGTGTTATCAGTCAAATATAATACCATCAGAGGTTCGAACTGCCCGCTTGGCTGCGCAGCCAAAATGCGCTCCCGGTAAGCCAATGCACTCTGTGTACAAGTTGCAGGTGGTACCAAATTAGGCATGATGATTGCCCGACCCATATAACGGCTGATATCGCGCACAGTGTCAACGAGTACAGCGCCATCACGAAGATGCACATGCCAGTCGTCCGGACGAGTGATTGTTAAGGTCTGTTTACTTGTCATTGCTCTTTCCCACTACTGAATTTGCCCGATCATAGGCTGAGCCAGCAGGTTAGTAAAGTTTTTACGCCTAATAGCCCGCGTCGTAAAAGTGTCATCAGGTTTACAGTAAATAGCAATTAAATTGCAACATTGACTGTAACGCATGATTTAAGAGCGTTAACATAGTCGGAGATTAAGTAATCAGGCCCGTGCCATGCCAATACTGTCAGAGACAAAACTAGAATCAAAAACCGAACAGTTAAGCATCATTAACCAGTTTTCATCGTCGTTGCTTCAGATAACTCACCTCGATGAACTCTTTGATTATGTTACCAGCCAAGTGGTCAGTCGCCTGGGGTTTGTGGATTGTGTGATTTACCTCACGGATCCGGCTGGCGAATATCTCGATGTCGTCGCCAGTATGGGCGTTGCACATAAAGACATCAGTCACCAGGTCAGCCAGCAACGGATCCCCGTTGCCGCCGGGATCACAGGCCATGTTGCACGAACTAAGCAACCCTTCCTTTCTGGTAACGTTGCCCTGGAACCCATGTATATTGCCGACACTCGACCAGCCCTCTCAGAGTTATGCGTTCCTTTAGTGTATGAAAACTCCTTACTGGGTGTTATCGACTGTGAGCACCCGGAAGCGGACTACTTTACCCAGGCGCATTTGCAGATCCTGTCAACCGTGGCACATTTACTCAGTGCTAAAATTCATCAGGTCAGAACACTGGACCATCTGACCGCCACTGTGACGCAATTGCATGAAGCACAACAGCTGGAAAAGTGCCTGCTGAAAATCGCCAACATCACTTATCAATCCCGTAACCTGGAAGCTTTTTACGATGAGTTATACAGCATCATCTGTTCACAACTCCCTGCTGAGAACTGTTTTATTGGACTCTACGATACCCAGCAGGATGTGCTCGAGATTGATTACCTGATAGAAGCTGGTGTCAAATGCAGCGCACATCAGCGAGTGTCTAAAGAGCAGATAAAACATACTGCCTCTTACTACATCATCAAACAGCAGCAGTCTTTGCTGTGCGACCACCAGCAGTTTCTGACCCACATTGAAAAACAGAACTTTAAAATGGTTGGCCGCTCGCCACGCTCCTGGCTTGGGGTCCCCTTCGTGGTAAATGACCAATATCAGGGTGTCGTTGTGCTGCAAAGTTACGACAACGATCGGGCATTCAGCCGCCACCATAAAGCCATTTTGACCTATATTAGTCGTCAGCTCAGTATGGCCATAGACAGGCGCCTTGCCCGTCAAGCATTAGAACATCGAGCATTGCATGATGACCTGACCGGCCTGGCAAACCGCTATTTGATGTTGGAACGGATAAAACATGCCATTTTATCTCTGGGACGCAGTAAACCGTCACGTCAGCACTGCCTTCTGTATCTTGATTTAGACAGATTCAAAAGCATTAACGATGCACTGGGGCATGATGTTGGCGACCACTTTCTCGTCGCTATCGTTAATCTTATCCAGACCTGTATTCGAAAAACGGACACCTTTGCGCGTCTGGGCGGTGATGAGTTCGCCATTTTCATGGAGAATATAGGCGATAAACAACAGGTTGAATTAGCGCTGGAGCGGATCACAAACGCCATTGCTAAACCCATCCAAATCGATGGTCACCTGCTGCAAGCCTCCAGCAGTATTGGTGTGGCATTCACTTCCAGTGATTCGGACAATGCCATCGCGCTGTTACAACAAGCCGATGCAGCCATGTATGAAGCAAAATCGGCAGGGCGCAGTCAGATCCGATATTTCAATAATGAAATGCGTAAGAAACTGAAGCAGCAGGCTGACATAGAAAACGATCTGCAAAATGGCATTAAAAATGGAGAATTTGAGCTCTATTACCAGCCCATATTCACACTGGCCCAGCCCAGGGTTGTCAGTTTTGAATCCCTGGTGCGCTGGCATCACCCAAAAAACGGCTTGGTCACGCCTGATGACTTTATTCCTATTGCAGAGCAAACCGGCCAGATCATTGAGCTCGATTTGCATTTACTCGATTTGGCAGCAAAACAGGTGGCGCAGTGGCAGAGTATCGGGATCAAGGACATCAGCCTGACGGTGAATGTCTCATCACGCCATTTCGCCAGCCTGGAATTTGTGGAGCAGATTGCCAACTTATATCGCGCCTACGGCCTGCACCAGGGGGCACTCAGCCTCGAAATCACCGAATCAGGCTTGATTGAAAACCTCAACCTGGCAACAAAAGTCATTCATGGCTTGTCTCCATTTGGGGTGAAGCTCTACCTTGATGACTTTGGTACCGGATACTCTGCGCTGGGTTACTTGCATCAGCTGCCGATTCATGTGCTTAAAATTGATAAAAGCTTTATTCAACAACTCACAGATCATAACAACCCTCTGGTCGATGCCATTTTATCACTGGCAAAATCACTGGACCTGGAAGTCGTAGCCGAAGGGATAGAAACGCACAAGCAATTGCAGATACTCAGTGGTAAAGCCTGTCAGTACGGACAAGGCTTTTTAATCTCTCACCCGCTTCAGGCAGATCAAGCTCTGGCCTTTTTACAGTCGGAGCAGGTCAAATTCGCAACAAAGAATGTTCCCTGAGGAGCACAGCGGAACTGGCAACAGTAGACTGACAAGAGCGACGCTGGGTAGTGTATGCCAAATTACCCAGTGCCTGGACATTATTTCACTCTTTGCAGGTTATTAACATCATCACTCAGGTAAATCAAAGATACGCTTTATCTCTGACGTATTAATGCCAAACCACATTTCAACTGATGACACAATGAACGTATGACTTCCGCAGGCATAAGGACGCACCACATTAGATATTCACCATGCCTTGACGCTCCCGCCTGCTACTTCATCAGATGACACAAGAAATCCCCATTGAGTGTTTATTTTCTCATCTGAAGCCTGAGGACATCAACATGAGTAAAATTAAATTGTATTTTTTTTAAAAAAAGTCAAATAAAGAATGACAACGCTGTCAAAAATGATGCTATAGTAATTTTGTAAATATTTAGTCAATCGCTGCTGGATTTATAGACGTCTAGACGTTGAATAGCTAGGGTTCACAGCGTAATATGGGTGTAATCTGAGTTTTACTCACGTTTAGAATGAGATTTGTTGATGATGATAGATATAAAGCACTTAAAAACCATAGCGACCCTGAAAGAAACCGGATCACTGGTCAATACAGCGCGTGAGTTATTCCTTACTCAGTCAGCACTTTCTCATCAGATCAAAGATCTGGAAAACAAACTGGATTGTCAGTTATTTGAACGCAAGACTCAACCCGTGCGATTTACCCCTCAGGGGATGCTATTGTTGGAACTGGCAAATGACGTACTCCCCAAAGTAGAAGCGACCAAATGTCGCCTCAAGGAAAGCCTCAATCAACCTATTTCACAACTACGACTCAGTGTTGAATGCCATGCTTGTTTTCACTGGTTGCTGCCAACGATTAAAGAATTTAATAATTTCTGGCCTGACATAAAAGTCGATTATGAGCGCGGTTTTAGCTATGACGCAATTCCGGAGCTACTCAGCGACGAACTTGATCTGGTTTTGACTTCAGATATTCGCGAACCAGATCAAGTTGAATATGCACATATTTTCGACTTTAAGCTCAAGCTTATTGTCGCCCCTGATCACGAGCTGGCTAAAAAAGCCTATGTCACGGCACTTGATCTCAAAGACGAAACCATTATTTCTTATCCTATTCCAAAAGAGCGCCAGGATATATTCAAACACTTTATTCAAAACGCTCGCTTTGACGGCACGCTAAAAACCGTCGACCAAGGGTTACTGATATTTCAGCTAGTCAGCGCCGGTATGGGTGTTGCGGCCCTGCCAGATTGGCTGGTTACGCCCTACGAAAGCCAGGGTCTGATCAAGTCAATTCCATTAGGCGCACTTGGACTAAACCGTCCTATGTACTTAGCAATGAAAAAGAACATGAAGGATAACCCGGTGTACCGACACTTCCTGAACACCTGCAAGCAATCTGTGAGTCGTTAATCCGCAATCGAGTGGATTTACACTACGCAATTGCCAGGCAATAGGAGTAAACTAAGCGCAAACTACATAAACGGATACTTTTATGTTTGAAGCGAAAAAGGTCATTGGCTCACTATTGATGCCCTTACCACTAACGCTACTATTGATTGCGCTTACTTTACTGTTTGTTGCAAAAACAAATCGCAAATCTTATTTGTTTAGTTGGCTGGCCGTGCTAAGTCTCTGGGCTATCAGCACCCCTTTTGTTGCAGCCAAACTGATAAGCCCCATTGAAGCAAAATTGCGCCCTTTTTCGATTGATAAGCATCAGGATGTCGACTATATCCTTGTGCTTGGGTGTAGCCTTAGCCCGAATGACAGGCTAACGGCCAATTTACAGCTATCCGGTTGTGCCTTATCTCGCCTCACAGAAGGTCTGAGACTCAGTCATCAGTATCCTAATGCCTACCTGATTGTATCAGGCGCAGGTCACAGCAAAGCTACCAGCAGTCGATTAATGGCTAACACAGCAATCGCATTAGGTACGCCTGCTAGCAAAATAGTCCAAAACCCAAAGGCCAGAGACACGGCGGACGAAGCTTTGTTACTTGCAAGCAAACTGGTTGACAGTAAAGTGGCGTTGGTCACATCTGCCAGCCATATGACACGTGCACAGAATTTGTTCGCCGCCCAGGGCGTTGATACCATTGCAGCACCGGTACAATTTTATAGCTTCATAAATACACCTGACTATAAACGTTTTATTGCCAGTGCATCCGTGCTGCAGGCCGTCACCACCTATGCACACGAAGTGTTGGGACTGCAGTGGATTGCGTTGCGTCGTATGATTGACCCTCAGGCATTATAAACTAGTCCAAAAGTCGGACGCATTGCACCTAATTACACACTGATTAGCGATGAATCAGAGCTTAAAAGCGCAAAAAATTGAAAAATTCCTCAAAAATAGGTATAAATATCGTTTAATCTTAACCTGCGTATCCGCGTATAACACGACTGGGATTTACGATGAGTAAACTAGATAAAACTGAAGTTTTAAGTGCATTTGAAGCCGCATATGAAGCCGCCAACGGCAAAAAGCCTGAGATCACCACTAAGCCTGGCTGGTACAGCATTGACGGTGGCAAAAATATGCGTCTGGCAGATGTAGCAGCTTTAACCGAAGAGCTAACTTCAGGAACAGCCGCAACAGAACAAGCTGCGCCAAAGAAAAAAGCAACAACGAAGGCCACTGCGCCTGCTGTTAAAAAAGCAGCACCGTTTACGGTTGTTAAAGCCAATGATGATGGCTATACCGCAGAAGAAGCTTGGATCATTGAGCTGGCTGAAAAGGATCATGATTGCCGCCTGCCACGTGGCGTTGTGTAATCACCTTTTGTGTGGGCCAGCACATGCTGGCTCATTCTCTTCTAAAGGTTCGACTATTCAGTCACCTGTCACTAAAACTTTGCTATTTCCTGACACATTCGGCTATGCTTTTGTGCAATAAAACATCACTTGAGCAAAGTAAGCAATGTACCTTCTCTACCGCTGCTATCATTTTTTACTGAAATCGATTGTCAGATTTTTTGGTATTCCCGCACCTCAGCTATACCAGGGTACACAAGGGCTGGACAATGCTATTGCTGACTTATCTTTACCCGATAAGGCTCAGGTCATGGTTGTCACAGACACAGTGTTACACAAGTTAGAGATCATTAAACCTGTGCTTAATGCCCTACACACTCGCAACTTGTGTCCGGTTATATACGATCAGGTTCAAGCCAATCCCACAATAGAGAACATTGAACAAGGATATCAGACTTATAAGCAACATCGCTGTGAGGCCATCATTAGTGTAGGAGGCGGATCAGTACTGGATGCCGCAAAGTTAATCGGTGCCCGTGTTGTCAGACCAACTCGTTCAGTCGATGCTTTTTCAGGGTTATTTAAGGTGCTTAAAACACTGCCCCCGAACATCGCCATCCCCACAACGGCAGGCACAGGTTCAGAAACCACAGTTGCAGCAGTATTTAACGATAATAAACATAATAAAAAGCTCGCCGCAGCAGACTTTTGCCTGGTACCTCAGCGGGCAGTTTTGATCAGTCAACTCACCACAAGCTTACCCGCAGGGATCACAGCTACCACAGCGATAGACGCACTGACACACGCCATCGAGGCTTTGTTGAGTATCAATGCCACTAAGCGCACCGATGACAAAGCACTTGAGGCATGTTCACTCATATTTACCCATTTACCAACCGCCTATCAACACGGCCAGGATTTGAATGCAAGAGAAAAGCTGTTGTATGCTTCATTTCTGGCCGGACAGGCATTTACTCGAACTTCGGTTGGCTATATTCATGCCATTTCACATCAACTTACAGCCAGATATGGCACGCCGCATGGCCTTGCAAATGCGGTGCTGTTATTACCTGTGCTGCACTGGTATGGCAGCAGAATACATCCTCAGCTGGCAAAGATTGCTCGCCACTGTAGTCTGACTTCTTTGGACTACCCCGAAGCGCAACAGGCTGAGGATCTCATCACTCATATCACTCGCTTACTTGCGCAGCTGAATATTCAGACTCAACTTAATGAGGTGCTCAAAGACGACATTCAATCATTGGCAAGAATGGCACTCGACGAAGCGCACCCTGACTATCCGGTACCGCATTTTATGGCACTTCCGGATTGCCAGCATATATTGGCACAGATCCGGGCCTGACCTGCGACAAATTAGCTCACCACACTAGTATCATTGCGAAACCGCTGGCGAGCCACTTTGCCCCAATATGGATCCTGATAAGTGTCCTCTTGCACGCCCTCTATCCCGGCAGACGCAATTGCACTGCGCCAAAATTGCGTTGCATACTCGGCACCAGTGATTTGTTTAATTGTCCATCGACCCGGCTGTTTAGCCCAGAGTGTGTGAGCAAATTGGGCACCTTGCCCTGCTCTACGATATCGCGGCACAATATAAAACTCACAGACCTCAAACGCGTTTTTCTGATGATGTGCGATTGCCGCCAAGCCTATAGGTGTTTCATTGTCATACCATAAATAACCTGTGACATTCCCCTCCAGCACAGTATCTAGCGCGAACAAGCCATCCGCGCCGGGGTTTTTATTTGTGATTGCTGAAAACTCAGCCTCATAAGCCTGGGCTAAGTTCAGGTAAACAGGCAGGTTATGAGTGTCGACCGGAATAAGCATGCAGCACCTCCATTATTTACTAATATACAACGGTGAGTATATTACGAAATTAAGGATGTAATGTGCAGCACACTCCGGCACATGGGATGCTGGTTGAGTTATTAACGTGGCAAACCTGCTTCATCACCAGGGACAACATCCTGTTCAAGCAGCGCTTCGGCACACCACTTTTGCATCGCAGGACATGTCGCCACTTTGTCCATATAAGCTTTGGCTAGTGGCCCGAGGTCAATGCCATAGGTGATGAAGCGCATCACTACAGGTGCAAACATGGCATCAACAATGCTCCAGCGGCCAAATAGCCAACCACCGTGTCCTTCAAATTCACTCAGCTGCGCTTGCCAAATTTGGCCAATCCGCGCGATGTCTTTTTGCGCCGCCGCCGATAACTGTACATGCCTCTGTGCCCTGATATTCATTGGCATCTCTGCTCTGAGTGCTAAAAAGCCACTGTGCATTTCTGAACTCAGCGCCCGTGCTCTGGCACGCAACTTAGGGCAAGCAGGCCAGGCCTCCCCTGATAAATAAGCTTCATTGATATATTCACAAATTGCCAGTGACTCCCACACAACCAGTTCACCATCAACCAATAATGGGACTTTTTGTGTCGGGCTAAGTCCGGACAGCGCCTTGTAGAACCCCTCAGTCTCCAATTTAAGTACCACCTCCTCGAAATTTAATTCATATCTTTCAATCATTAACCAAGCTCTTAGTGACCAGGTGGAGTAGTTTTTATTTCCGATATAGAGTTTCATTGTCGCCCTCAAGTCATTGCATGTGTTTGTTAGTTGCTCTACTTTAGGTTGCAAATTGATCTTAAACCAGCGGATAATTCTGATATCAAACATCAATATCTCTTATGAGTATGGACATAGAATCTCTACGTAGCTTTATCGCCTGTGTCGAAAACGGCAGCTTTACCCGGGCAGCCAGCCAACTGCACCGAACTCAATCAGCAATCAGTATGCAAATGAAAAAACTCCAGCAGGACGTAGGTAAACCTTTATTTGAAAAGTCAGGTCGCAAGCTACACTTGACTCAGGATGGCCATACTTTGATGCGTTATGCCAGACGGTTAGTACGCTTACACGACGATACCCTGACTTACATGCGCAGCAGCGAGCGAGTCACTCAGCTTAGACTCGGATGTCCTGACGATTATGCTGAGACTATTTTACCTAGACTTGTCAACCAATTACATCAACACTGGCCAAACCTGGAACTGGACATTCACTGTATGTCAAGCAACCGAATAAAGGATGCACTGGACCAGAGCGAATTAGACTTGGGCATCATTACTCGCAGTCCGGATTCTGAAGAAGGGTTACTTCTATACCATGATCAGGGCGTCTGGGTTGGAAAACCTCATTCGAAAGCACCTTTACCGTTGGCCATATTTCAACGAGACTGCCGCTTTCATCAGGCAGCCACTGAGGGGTTGATGAAACAAGAGCGACCATTCAAGATCATTGCAAACTGTGGCAGTGCATCCGCTTTACGCGCACTGGTTAAGGCGGGACTGGCAGTGGGCGCATTGGCAAGAAGTAGCGCACAGGATCTTAATATCATTACACATTCAGGTCTTCCTGCATTGCCGGCTATTGAAGTGGTGCTGATCAGAAGCAATACAACGGCTAACCCGGTGAAAGAAGATGATTTACGCACTCTCTGTGATGCAATCCAACGTTTTGATTAGTCTATTAATCTTTGCTCACATTCACTCTACATGCGCTTACATTTTATGACAGGCCACAAACAGACTCTCACAAGGACTCAGCTTAAACTTGTCAGCAAGTTAATCAAACGGAATGACAGCAATGAAATCTTTATCTCTCCTCACACTCGTTTTTGCAGTTTCAGCCTCTTTCGCAACACAGGCTGCACAACATGATGAAAAACACCGCGTAGGTGCACAACTATTCGGCGGCAGCGCTTCGTATAAAAGCTCTGATCAGGATGGGGATGGCGTTACGCATGTTTATGCATATTATAACTATCAATATGATTCTACCTGGGCGCTGGAAGCGGGTATCAACACAGGTATGGAAGCCGATGAGTGGAAGTGTACAGATGACAACGACGATAAATTTACGTGTACACGCAATGACAAGGCGCTATTTGAAATCGGCGCAAACGAATTAGATTATGACAACTTTGTACTTGCGGTAAAAGGCCAGTATCAGCTCACCGAGAATAACTACTTGTATGGTAAGGTCGGTGCACATTATTACGATTACGAAATTGGCTACAAAGGTAAAAACATGGTTGAGGAAGATGGGGTCAGCTTTTTAGCTGAGGCAGGCTGGCAATACGACTGGGACAATGGTTTGTCAGTTAATGCTGCTATTCAATATATGGATATGGGCGACCTAGATACCTCAAGTCTGGGTGTAGGTATCAGTTATCGCTTCTAAATGAAGCAGCAAAACGCGCAGCTATAGGCTGCGCGTTTAGTATTAGCTCTGCAATAATTGCTGCTGCAATAGCTGGACTTCATCACGTATACTCGCGGCTTTCTCGAACTCCAACTCACGCGCATACTGCATCATCTGAGCCTCCAGTTGCTTAATCTGCTCTGTGAGCTCTGTCACACTCTGACCCTGTTTGACAACCGCCGGCTGTTTCGCCGCTTTGGAAATCTTCGCAGCTTGTTCCGGCGACACTTCTTCACCTAAGTCCATTACATCAGTGATCTTTTTAACCAAAGCTTGTGGCTTCAGGCCATGCTTTTCATTATAAGCATGTTGAATAGCACGGCGTCGTTCAGTTTCATCGATTGCCTGACGCATAGACTTGGTTACCACGTCACCATACAAAATCGCTTTACCGTTAATGTGTCGCGCAGCCCGACCAATCGTCTGGATCAGAGAGCGGGTCGAGCGTAAAAAGCCCTCTTTATCTGCATCCAGGATCGCCACCAAAGACACTTCGGGCATATCCAGACCCTCTCTCAGCAAGTTAATACCGACCAACACATCAAAGACACCTTTACGTAAATCACGAATAATCTCCATACGCTCCACGGTATCTATGTCCGAGTGTAAATAACGTACCCGGACATCATGATCATTGAGGTAGTCAGTCAAATCTTCCGCCATACGCTTGGTCAAGGTTGTAACCAGGACTCGTTCCTGCAATTCAACCCGCCGATAGATTTCCGAGAGCAGATCGTCAACCTGAGTCGCAACAGGGCGCACTTCCAATATAGGATCGAGTAATCCTGTCGGACGGATCACCTGCTCAGCTACCTCCCCGCTCGAGCGCTCGATTTCATAATCTCCCGGTGTCGCCGAAACATAAATCGTTTGCGGTGCGATTGCCTCAAACTCTTCGAATTTGAGAGGCCGGTTATCCATGGCAGAAGGCAATCTGAAACCATATTCAACCAGGTTTTCTTTACGGCTGCGATCTCCCTTATACATGGCACCTATCTGTGACACCGTGACATGAGACTCATCAATGATCATTAGTGCGTCGTCTGGTAAATAATCCAGTAAGGTTGGCGGCGGCTCGCCAGGTGCTCGCCCAGATAAATAACGGCTATAGTTCTCAATGCCTGAGCAATAACCAAGCTCGGTCATCATCTCAATATCATATTGCGTGCGCTGAGCAACCCGCTGCTCCTCTACCAACCGGTTATCGGTCAGCAATTTATTGCGACGCTCTTTAAGTTCCAGTTTGATTTTCTCAATCGCATCTAAGATTTTCTCGCGCGGCGTGACGTAGTGAGTTTTTGGGTAAATCGTGGCACGCACTAAGTGCTTTTCAACCGCTCCGGTGAGCGGGTCAAACATGCTGATCCGTTCAATTTCTTCATCGAACATTTCCACCCGGATCGCATAGGTATCTGATTCTGCTGGGAAGATGTCAATGACTTCTCCCCTGACCCGATACGTACCACGGCTAAAATCCATGTCGTTACGGGTATATTGAAGCTCCGCCAAACGTCGCAACATAGCTCGTTGCTCCATAGTTTCACCCACTTTAAGCAACAGCATCATTTTCATGTAAGAGTCAGGGTCGCCCAAACCATAAATCGCAGAAACCGAAGCAACAATGATCGTATCCCGACGCTCCAACAAGGCTTTTGTTGCAGACAAACGCATCTGCTCGATATGTTCATTGATTGAAGCGTCTTTTTCTATAAACGTATCACTGGCAACAACATAGGCTTCAGGCTGATAATAATCATAATAAGAGACAAAATACTCCACCGCATTGTTGGGGAAAAACTCTTTCATCTCACCATACAACTGCGCCGCGAGGGTTTTGTTGTGCGCCATAATAATGGTTGGCCGGTTCAAGTTATGAATAATATTGGCCATGGTAAAGGTTTTACCTGTACCAGTTGCACCCAGCAAGGTCTGATGTGCCAGACCTGCTTCTAAGCCATCACACAACTGTGCAATGGCTGTAGGCTGATCACCATTGGGTGAAAACTCGGAAACCAGGTCAAATACATCACTCATACTGTTTTCTCCAGAGGTTGACTCACTCGCATCGCATTAAGGGTGCTTGTAAACCATTTATACGCCAGTATTGCAGTGAAAAGGTTACCAACTGCAGCACCGATAAACAGCCCCTGAATACCCGCAAAATGTGACCCCAGGTAGGCACAAGGCACATAAAAGACAAACAGACGGACTATGCTCAATACTAATGCCCGCATTGGCTTATGTAATGCATTAAATGACGAGTTAGTGAGAATGATCACCCCTTGCAAACCATAACTCAGTGGCAAGGTATAGATAAATAGTTTAATAATGTCGATTACCTGAGGCTCATCACCAAATGCCTGACTAATCCAGTGTGAAGATGCAATAAGCAAGATGTAGATAGCAAATTGCCATGCCATCACAAATTTCAAAGTAGTCTGATAAGCATCTTCAACACGCTGATATTTCTGAGCACCAAAATTCTGACTGACGAACGGAGGTAAGGTCATAGACAGCGCCAATACTACGAGACTGGCAATAGACTCTATACGGCTGCCCACACCAAAAGCCGCCACAGCTTCAGCACCATAAGTGGCGATAATTGCGGTCATGACTGCCATGGCGATTGGCGTGAGCATATTTGCTCCGGCGGCTGGCAAGCCAATCTTGAGTATTTTACTAGTCGCCTGGAAGATGCTCTGCTGTGGGCTGGAGAATTGTAGTAAGCGCTTCTTAACAGTCAGTAAGTATAAAATAAATACAACGCCAACGCTCCAGGCTATCACACTGGCTATCGCTGCACCTTTCACTCCTAGCTCAGGAAATGGGCCGTAGCCAAAAATAAGCAAAGGGTCCAGGATCGCATTAATAAGTCCACCCAATCCCATAATCAGGCTTGGCGTCTTTGTATCACCACTGGCCCTGAGAATAGAGTTGCCTATCATCGGCATAATCAAGAATACAGCCCCTGCAAACCAAATCGAAATATAGTCATAGATATAAGGCATGGTTTGCGGACTTGCGCCCAGTAATGTGAATATAGGCTCAATTAACACATAACCAATGGCCGACAAAACAGCAACCATCACCGCGGAGACTAATAAAGCGACAAACCCATCAAACTTAGCTTCATCCATATTATTAGCACCCAGAGCTTTAGCAATGACCGCCGACGTACCAATACCAAGTCCGATTGCAAGACTGATGACAGTAAAGGTAACAGGGAAAGTAAAGCTGACTGCTGCAAGCGGCTCAGTACCTAGCAAACTAATGAAAAAGGTATCAATTAAGTTAAAACTCATCAGAGTGATCATGCCAAAAATCATGGGGACGGTCATACGTCTTAGCGTTAGGGCGATTGACCCATTGAGAATATCACTACCTGGACTTGATTGACGAACTTCGGACATAGTTTGCTTTACCTCATGTAGAAGCGGGTATTCTAATGGATCACCCTCTGTGATGCACTCAATTAAACAGCCATTTATATGTAGATACGATACGTACAACCTGCCTATATAGATGTCATACCTTGTTGCATTTTGCTTCTATCTCAATGTGCTTGTACTAAATTGGCCATACACGGACCCATAACAAAGAAAGTAAGTTATGCCTCGATGCTGACCACGCCCGGATAGGGCAATAAAATTGTTTTATTGGGGTATTTCACATCAACTCAAACTTATTTAGGAAAAAGTCGGTTTTTTATCGCACCAGTACTTGATTCGGGTCACTTTTTGCACATTGTTGGTGCTGATACGAAATAAATCCGTCATATTTTGCATTTCTCATTCCAGATTGACGCAATTTATATAAGCCACTGAATAATAATAACAAAATATTTTTCACCAAAACCCTTGCATCGTCGCTATACCCCGGAATAACTGGCTTTGTAAGACTTTTTAAAGTTTAATAAACAATGTTATCCACAGATTCCGTGGATAACTTATCACAGCCTTTAAAAATAAAGGCCTAGCCTACGATCCAGACAAAGGATCGCAACATATACGATGATCCTGCCACTAACGGGCTGGGATCAAGTAACAATTCAAAGCAAGATCGCACTCCTTTAGACCAATATTAGAATATTGCAAATTTGAGGCGATACGAGCAAAAACACTTAAACCATTGACTATTAAGGGGTTTGCATTTTTCACAACATTTATATGCAATAATTCTGTATATATTGAGTAATTTTTGTGCAATAAATTCCAATTATACTGGATTGTTATTCGATCATTTCTAAGATCTTTTCCGGATCTCACAGTGTCACAATTATTGATCCCAACTAAAGTGTAAAAAAAACTCTCTTCGAACAAAAATAAGACATAAACTCCAAAAATTAGACATTTTGTGATCGAGCCGAATTCCCCGCTCAGGATTCCTGGTCGCTCTTAAGAGCATCAAGAGGCCTATCAGGCAGCTAAAAAAGGGGCAAATCGCGCATTAATTCAACGAACGGACTGCTTTTTTACAATTCAATGATTTTTATTGTTGACACCTTGCCTAGCGGTCATTAATATTTCGCCCCGTTGAGAGACATGCTTCCCCCTTAGCTCAGTTGGTTAGAGCGACGGACTGTTAATCCGCAGGTCCCCCGTTCGAGTCGGGGAGGGGGAGCCAATCTTTCAATGGAAACGATTACACCTATCCACGCGGACCTGAAGATCTTACCTTCGGTAGGTGGCTGGACTTTATCCGATCCTTTCTTTGACTTTACGGACAAAGCGAACCGCGACACCTTTGTCAGGTCAATGCGCGAGTTCCTGACTACCTGGAAATT